>NZ_QCZG01000003.1 GCF_003097615.1 Pueribacillus theae | reverse complement strand
CTAAAAAAACCGCAGAAAATGCCGTAACAACGGGGTTTTCTGCGGTTTTTACTGTCAAACTTGAGATATATAATGAACTGGCCAAATTAGGAAGAATTAAATAATTCAAAGTCATCCTTTGTCTGGGTTTGTTGAATATCCAGATTTTGTGTAATTTTCGTTTTCTCGTTGAACATATTTAGTATTCTAGTTTTATTACTATCATTTTTAATTTAACTCAATTTAAGTACTGAGCTTAGCATCTTATGATATTTAATTTAAAATTTTGAGGTTTTTGCCATAAGAGAGTCTCATTATCTTTATGAATTCACTAAAGTAGAATAAATATTCTTTCAATTCTAATAAATATTGTTTAATATTAAATTACAGAGAAAAAACAAACGCCCGCTTAAATAAAATAAGGAGCATTCCTGTAATGAAGAAATTTGAGGTTTAACAAAAAAGAGCCCCATTGGTATAGTACAGGGTGTCAATGCATTGACCCCGAAATAATAGATACCAATGGAGGACTCAAAATGAATTATACGCAAAATCAAAAAATCTCGCAAATCACACCATCAACCTTAATTATTGGCATTGATATCGCGAAGGACAAACATGTCGCACGTGCACAAGATGACAGAGGAATCGAGTTTGGCAAGCGCCTGATCTTTGAAAACCGAATCCATGGTTTTGAAACCCTTTTAGAATGGGTTGAAAAACATCAAAAAGAAAATGGTAAGACCCATGTGATTTTTGGGGTCGAGCCAACAGGGCATTACTGGATGAATCTAGCCTATTTTCTAACCGCCAAAGGCTTTGACTTCGTACTCGTCAATCCTATGCATGTCAAGAAAAGCAAAGAGCTGGATGATAATTCTCCGACGAAAAACGATACAAAGGATGCCAAAGTCATCGCACAGCTGATTAAAGACGGGCGATACTCCATACCTAATCTCTTGGAAGGCATTTATGCAGAACTAAGGGAAGGCGTCAAACTAAGAGATCAACTCGCCCGACAGCGAATGATTACAGAAGGCCGTATCCAAAACGTTATTCAACGCTACTTTCCAGAGTTTTTCGATGTCTTCGGAGATTGGGAAGGAAAAGCAGCTTTATCTACGCTAAAAATGTTTCCATTTCCCTCACAAATTGTGGAAATGACACCCGAAGAAGTTTTACTGAAATGGAAGCCATTTGTGCAAAGGGGAGTAGGAATCAAACGAGCCACAAAGCTTGTTGAAACAGCGAAAAAAAGTATTGGCATTCAAATTGGCATCCAGTTTGCCAAGCGTGAAATGGATTGTCTTCTTGAGCAATATGAGCTTTATAAAAAGCAATTGGAACAGTTGGATCTGGAACTAGAAACATTGGTAGAAACCATACCAGGAGCCAAAGAAATGACGGCAATCAAAGGCTTAGGCATAACAACAGTGGCATTACTCTTTGCTGAAGTGGGTGACATCACAAATTACCGTCATCCCCAGCAGCTTGTAAACTTAGCAGGGCTTTCATTGCGCGAACATAGTTCAGGTAAATTCAAAGGACAAACCAAAATATCCAAGCGAGGACGAAGCCGTCTCAGAAGAGCCTTATATCTTGCGATACGTCCACTGGTTGCCCACAACCCAACCTTCAAAGCCCTGCATGAGTATTACACAAAGCGCCCTGAGAACCCACTGAAAAAACAACAGTCGCTTATCGCCTTGTGTAGTAAGTTATTACGTGTCTTTTTTGTCATTGGTAACAAACAATGTGAATTTGATGGTTCCAAGTTATTAAGAGGTTTACCTCAAATCGAAACATTACAGGCAGCTTAAAGATTGTTTTCTTCTTAGCTTGACGCAGTATTCCATTCCTGGGATAGCCCGTCAAGAAAAGCACTTGACTGTCTATCCCAGGAATGGCGTGGTGTAGGTAAGCTAAGAAGAAGGATTCAATGTAGCCAAATTGACTTGTTTATCCATTGTTATTCTGGATATTTACAAACACCAACAGTGCAGAGTCGGAGTTTATTTTTTCCATACGGGCATAANGGGTGAGCGACCGTGAGTCGAGTGGAGATCTTACGCACGGTTAAACCTATTTACCAAATTTATCCAGAATTTGGGCGTTAGGATGGCACTCCCCCTGTAAGAATATTCAATCTATACCTGCTTTAAAGGTGTGTTTACTATTCGGTGTAAATTAAGTGATATGAAATTTCGAGAATAAGCGAGTATTCAAGAGATATTTTAACTTTATTGAAGGAGTATTATGTCTTTTGCGCTTGTCTTTATTTTTTCCTTCACATTTAGCACTAGTGCCTCAGTATTTGCAGGAGAAAATTTTGGTGTTTCAACAGAGCCACCGCCCGGAGAAGTTATCACTCCGTTTGGTTTAGATCCACCAAAAAAATCTAATGTAGTTAATTTAACTAAGGAGAAATTAACTTTTAAAGGAATAGCTAATAACTCTATTTTATATACGAATAAAAACTTTAAAGGAAAATCAGCGGCTACTTATAACATTACAAATTATAAGAGTAACAAATTAACAATTAAAGTATATAGAAATGGAGGACTTCATGTAGCAAAACAAACGATAGTTATATCAGGGAATAGTACAGGGGGAGGAGGTATAAATAATTTAGATAAAAATGAACTCTACTATCTATCGTTTGCACCTCCTAGCGATTTTAGTGGTTCTGTATATTGATTAAAATTAAGTGGGGCGTTCATACAGTTACTCCTTATAATTAGTGATTTGAACAGGATCACCAAACCTAATTATAAGGAGTTTTTCTCGTTTGTGGACATTAGAAATGATAAACCATGAAAACAGATCAGCTCACTCATATCCTTCATGAATATATGCAAGAAGGTAATCAATTGGATGAAGATGTGCTATCTGAACTTAGTCCATATCTTACATTTCATGTAAATCGTTTTGGAAAGTATCGGTTAGACTCTGATAGTTGTCCACCGGATCTTGAATTTGATATTCCTGTGTCTCCTTTTCAATTAGAAACGGTCAGTTAAAACAGAAATAGTCAGGGAAAATTCAATATATTTTGTTGAATTTTCCCTGGCTTCTTTGTGAGTGGCTCGAAAAAGAAGGAATTCTTGCCGTACCCCATTTTTACTATTTCCACTGTCTACTTGACAGGGGGCAGTTCAAAAATGCTGTCCTTTTAAATTCTGTATCCCTGCCTCTTATTTTTGATTCACGAGATCAAGCCTCTCCGGCTTTCATCATCATTCCATCAAGCGTTCTTCCCATTTGTTCTTCCATCCATAAAGCTGTCTCAATGAGCTTATCCAAATCCGTACCCGTCTCAAGGCCCATTTGTTCAAACATGTGTACCATATCTTCTGTACAAACATTGCCAACCGCTTTTGGCGCGAACGGGCAGCCGCCAAGGCCTGCAATCGATGAATCAAAACGGGTAACGCCAGCTTGGTAGCCAGCTAAAGCGTTTGCTAAGCCCAGGCCTCTTGTGTTATGAAAATGGAGACCAAGATCAAGATCGCCGAAATGGTTTTTAAACGTTTTAACGACATCGGCAACTTGGGCCGGATTTGCCATACCGGTTGTGTCTGCCAACGTTAATTCTGTTGCGCCGGCTTGAAGAAATGCTTCAGCCGCTTTTATTACACGTTCAACAGGAACGTTTCCTTCAAAAGGGCATCCAAAAGCAGTTGCCAATACAGCTGCAACTTTTTTGCCTGCCGCCACACCTTCTTCAGCCACTTTCGTTAATTCTTCCACTGCCTGATTAACCGTTCTTCTTGAATTTTTCAAATTAAATTCGTCGCTTGTTGCTGTGACGACGTGCAGGGCGTCAACACTTGTTTCCAGTGCCCGTTCAAGGCCAGAACGGCTTAAAACGAGCCCGGCATAAGTTACGCCATTCACCTTTGGTACAAGTTTCATAACTTCTTCCGCATCTGCCATTTGTGGGACTACCTTTGGATTTACAAATGAAACGGCTTCAAACTTTTTAATCCCTGCATCTATTAACTTGGAAATCAACTCGACTTTTTGTTCTGTTGTTAAAATTTTTTTCTCATTTTGTATACCATCGCGCGGTCCAACTTCACAAATTTGAATCATAAAGATTCTCCCTTCACTTAATCTATGGAATGAGTTTCCAAATGCTCTAGCACATGATCCCTTGCCGAAAAGACATGTTCTTGCATGGCGATTTTTGCTCGTGCAAACTCTTGATTGCGGATGGCTTCTAAGATTGTGTTATGAACGTTATATGAGCGGTAAAGCTGCCTTTCATTGTACCAGTAGAACGATCGGAAAACGAGTGGAAGGACAACTACCTTGGACAAATGGAAACGTAAGTGTTCATTTCTCGTAGCTGCTAGGATTGCTCCATGAAATTGTTTATTGGCTTGAAGAATTTTTTTAATACTGGAAATGTCTGAATCAACATATTGATCAACAGCATTTTTATAGAGCTGATTAGACTCTTCCATTTTTTGCAAGTCTTCGCTTGTGCGGTGAAAAGCTGCTTCGCTCGCAACGTGGCCTTCTAATAGAGCCCGCAAATCATAGATTTGGCTAATATCATTTCTTGTAAATGTTCGAACAATGACCCCGCGTTTAAGGGGAGTGACTAAGCCATCATTTTCCAACTGTTTAATTGCTTCGCGAATCGGTGTCCGGCTGACATTGAATTCTTCGGCTAGCGCCTCTTCGGTTAATCTTTTCCCGGGTTCAAACTTGCCTGTGATGATTGCGTCTTTAATTAGATTGTACGGTTCCATTCAAACCATCACCTCAGAAACATTGTATACAAGTGCTTAAAAGATTTCAATGTATTCTTAAGTTTTGGGAGAAGTGTTTTCAGATTTGTGCGATTAAATATATTGAAAATTTCTTTTTTAAAAAATAGTGCTTTGTTTATATTGATTCAATGTATACAAAATGATAGTATTTTAGTATTAAAAAACAAAGATTTTGGAGGGTTGTATAGAAAAGGTGCTCAAAATAACTATTAAATCGTCTGATAAAGAGTCTGAATTTTTTCGGTATTATTATTCATATGGGAGGATATCATGATCGGCTTACAAACAATAAAAAAATATGTATTTGGCATATTTACATTCGTAATTTTGGCTTCTATTCTGGTGGCGTGCGGAGGGAAAGATTCCGGCTCTAGCAAAGAAACAACAGAGGGTGGCAAAAAGAAAATTGATGAAATAGAGATCGCTGTCACGCATTATCCTACGGGATTGTATGCAGTTCCATATAATGTTGGGATGGAAAAAGGTTTTTTTGAAGAAGAGGGAATCAAAATTAAAAACGTTATCGGAAGCGGTGGCGGTGGCACTACTGTCCGTAACGTGTTATCTGGGGATCTTCCTTTTGGTGATGTGGCAACTTCTGCCGTTCTCCAGTCTTATCTCGCTGGAGCACCATTAAAAATTGTCAGCGGCGGCGTGCAAAGTCTAGCAGACCTAGTCTATGTAACACGCAAAGACGAAGGGTTCGAAAAAGTAGAAGATTTGGCTGGAAAAGCATGGGGAATTACGAATCCTGGCTCAGTAACTGAAACTTCTTCCCATCTCGCTTTTCAAAATGCCGGCCTTAATCCAAAAGACATTAACGTTGTTGCTGCTGGCGGCCTAAGTGAAGGCTTGACTTTGCTTAAAGCAGGAGAAATCGACGCTGCACCAATGCTGGAACCAACCTATTCCGTACAAAAAGATGATTGGAAAACGCTGTTCCGCGTTTCTGAATCTGTACCAAATTATCAACAAAGCGTCATTATTACAAGCCCACAGCTAATTAAGGAAAATCCGGATCTTGTGAAACGCTTCGTTAACGCTTATCAAAAATCAGTTGACTGGATATACGAAAACGAAGAGGAAGCGGCAAAAATCTTCGCGAAATCTGCTGAAATCGATGAGTCTGCATCAATTGAAGCGATTAAAGACTTGTCTGCAGAGAAACATTGGAGCGCTAAAATTGAAACAGATTCAATGAATAATGTGATAAAGGGAATGCAATTAGGTGGTACGTTGGAAAAAGGATCGGAAATTAAATGGGAAGAAGTATTAGATATGAGTTTCTTGCCTGATGAGAAAAAATTAGATCCTTCATCCCTTGACACAAATAAGTAATTGTAAACGAAACGGCCGATGCAAATACATTCGTGATTTGCCGGTCGTTGTCATTTTGATTTAACTTCATTTAAGGCGCATTTGATTAAAGGGGAGAATCGCTTATGACAGAACCATTATTAAAGGTTGAAAATTTAACAAAAATCTATAAAACGGAAACAAAAGAAACCGTTGCGATCAAAGATATCGACTTTACAGTACAAAAAGGGGAATTTGTATCAATTGTCGGGCCGAGCGGATGTGGTAAAACGACATTGTTGGAAATATTGAGCGGGCTGCGCCAAGCTACGACAGGAGCAGTAAAAATTAAGGATCAGGTTGTCACAGGTCCCCAAAGCTCGATTGGGATCGTATTCCAGGAAGAATCGACCTTTCCTTGGAGAACAGTCGTAGAAAATGTAGAATTTGGACTTCTCATGCAAGGGAAGCCGAAAAAGGAATCGAGAGAGAAAGCGATTGATATGATCGAGCTGGTCGGATTAAAGGGATTTGAAAACTCCTACCCGAATGAATTATCAGGCGGAATGAGGCAAAGAGTGGCAATTGCACGGACATTAGTCACTCAACCTGAAATTGTAGTCATGGATGAACCATTCGGTGCGTTGGATGAGCAGACTCGCTTAATTTTGGGGGGCGAACTTCTGAAAATCGTTGATCGTACAAAAGCTACGATCGTCCTTGTTACCCACAGTATCCAAGAGGCTGCACTTCTATCAGATAAAATCGTCGTATTATCGGCCCGCCCTGGAAGAATTAAAAATTTAATTGAGAGTAAGCTTCCAAAGCCGAGAGATGCCCAAGCACTGACTACTCCGGAATTCGCTGAAATTACACAAACACTCTGGTCAAACCTTGAAGAAGAATCGTTAACCAAAACTAATGAAAATAATAAGATTGGATCGTAGAAGAAAATGAAACGTCATCATCTCATACAAATTCTTATTATCTTATCGTTAATCATAGTCTATGAAATTGCCACGAGAATGGAATGGCTGGATTCCTTTACGTTTATTCCTTTTTCTACTATGTTTATGGCAATGATTGATAATTTTAAAGATCCCGGGTTTGTCATGAACCATTTTGGCACAACCGTAATGGAAATTGTGATAAGTTTCGTGGGTGCTGTCATTCTGGGTATTCTTTTCGGAATTGTGTTATGGCGCTTTGATCTTATCCATCACATTCTCCAGCCTTATCTCATGCTGTTTTATGCCATTCCTTTTTTTGCTTTATATCCCATTTTTATAAGCATCCTAGGGGTTGGCCCGGTTCCTGTCATTATGATTGGGCTTTTCTTTTCATTGCCGGCAGTGATTGTCAACACAGCGCTTGGATTCCGTGAAATCAGAAAGGTATTAGTGAAGGTAGGCCAATCGTTTAATCTTACATTTCGCCAAATGCTTGTACACATTTATTTTCCTGCAGCGTGGCCGTTTATTTTTACCGGCATCAAGCTTGCCATCGCCTACTCGATCATCGGCGTTATTGCTACAGAATTTATTTTGTCTGCGCGCGGATTAGGCTATACCATCTCTTTCGCCTATAATAACTTTGATTTAGAAGGAATGTACAGTTCTGTACTTCTCGTTATCCTGATTGCTTTGATCGTTAATTTTGTGCTTGGCTATATTGAATCCTTATTGTATAAAAGGAACTTATGAGATGCGTCTCACGTGCATTAGGGGGAGGAATAACACTTGAAATCGAATACTTCTTTTGAAAAATGGTCAACAATCGGGAGATGGCTAGTACCTGTCATTCTAGTTATCCTTTGGGAACTAATTTATATCATGCTGGGAGAACCGGCAATGGCTTCTCCTTGGCAAAGCGTCGTTAACTTGAGCGAGAACTTTGGAAATTGGCTGCAGGATATTGGAAACACATTGTTAACGCTGCTAATTTCATTTGTCATTTCCGCGTTAGTCGGGTCAATTTTAGGCTTTTTTATTGGACTAAGCCCTTTCTGGACGAAGACGCTGTCTCCGCTTGTACTTGGTTTATATTCAATCCCGAAAGTTACGTTATATCCGATTTTTCTTTTAATCTTCGGTTTAACCATTTCAGGCCGGGTCGCGTTTTCGGTATTCCATGGCATTTTTCCGATCATGATTATTTGTATGGAAGCAACAAGAGCCATTCCTGCAATTTATCTCAAACTGGCAAAATCGTATCAAATGTCTTTTTTCCAAAAAGCAAAGAATATCCTCATTCCTGCAATTATGCCACAATTGGTGGTCGGTCTCCGAATGTGTTTTAGCCTTTGCTTTTTAGGATTAATCTTGGCTGAAATGTTCGCTTCCTATGAAGGATTGGGACATCGTCTCGTCCATTATATGTCACTTAACCAACCTTCTTCTATTCTAGCGCTTATTCTCATTATCGTGTTTATCGCGTTTTTCTTTACGTTTCTCTTTCTTATTTGGCAGGAGAGAAATGAACGCAAGATTGGGAAAAGCAAGGTTAATGCGGTTTAATAGGAAAGATATTTCCTCTTTTTGGGGTTAAACCATCAAGAGGAATTTTTTTGGCCTATACTGTATACAAAGCCCCTTTGTTTTGAACTATTATTGAGATAAATTCAGAATTTATCTATTTATTGTATACAAAATAGAATTGTAAGTGATACAATCTAAAAAAAGAAGCTTTTATTCATTTTCGGAGGTGTAACAATGACTGAACAACAAGAAAGATTGCCTTTGGAAGGGATTCGAGTGCTTGAACTTGGAACATTGTTAGCTGGTCCATTTACTGGCCGCTTGCTGGGTGATTTCGGTGCCGAAGTTATTAAAATTGAAGCTCCCGACAAAGCGGACCCGATGAGGCAATGGGGGAAACAAAAAGATGGAATCGGATTATGGTGGCCGATTCAATCTCGGAATAAAAAATCGATCACACTAAATTTACGGGATGAAGAAGGGCAAGAAGTTTTTAAGGATTTGGTCAAAAAAGCCGATATTATCGTTGAAAATTTCCGCCCTGGCACATTGGAAAAATGGAATCTCTCTTATGAAACGCTATCAGAATTAAATCCGGGAATTATTTTAACAAGGACATCGGGATTCGGCCAAACTGGGCCGTACAAAAGCCGGGCAGGATTCGGAAGCGTTGGGGAAGCGATGGGCGGCCTTCGCTATGTTACTGGGTTTCCCGATCGCCCGCCGACAAGAATCGGAATATCTATCGGCGATACGTTAGCGGCGATGTTTGCGACAATTGGGACGCTTACAGCACTCAATGAACGGCACCGTTCAGGAAAAGGGCAAGTCGTAGACACCGCTTTGTATGAAGCCGTTTTTTCTGTGATGGAAAGCATTATTCCCGATTACTTGCTTGCAGATTATATCCGCGAAAGAACGGGGAATATATTGCCAGGCATTGCGCCTTCCAATATATACGCCACAAAAGATGAAACGTACATCGTTATCGGGGCGAATGCGGATGGCGTGTTTAAGCGGCTCGCTGAGGCAATGGGCATGCCTGAACTGGCGGAAGACGAGAAATACGCAACCCATCGAGCTAGAGGAGAAAATATGAAAGAACTTGATTTGCTTATTGAAAAATGGACGAAGACCCTTCCAGCAAAGGAAGTTCTGGATTTGTTAGCGGAAAAAGGCGTGCCATCCGGGTTAATCTATTCAGCGAAAGATATTGTTGAGGATCCACATTATAAGGAAAGAGATATGATTATCACTGCAGAGCATCCGGAGCTTGGTGAATTCCCGATGCCGGGAATCGTTCCGAAACTGGGAAGAACGCCTGGAAAAGTAAGGCATGTCGGTGCAGAAGTGATGGGTAAACATAATGAAGAAATTTACGGAAAGCTGCTAAATTATTCAGAGGAGAAGATGAACGAGTTAAAGGAAAAAGAAATTATTTAATCTCTATTTCCGTTTCATATGATAAAATATATAGAAAAAGTACCCTCGGGTAAAAGAGTTGACGTTATATGGATAAGACCTCTTTAGTGAATAATAGGGATTCAATGGAGCCTTGGCGGATGCTTGGATGGCTGTTTGCGACACAGGTACTTGTTGCTTTTGTCGGAAGAAGCCTTGCACCTCTCGGTGTTCTTATAGGTGAAGATTTATCACTTTCAAAAGCGCAAATCGGGATGCTTCCCGCTGCGCTTTTTTTCGGACAAATGGTTGCTTCGATCCCGGCCGGGCTTCTCGCTGATCGTGTGGAGTCGCGCAAATTGCTGCTTATGCTGAGTTTTTGTTTAGGGCTTGGGTTTTTGCTGACGACGGTGAGTTTTTCGTTTGTTTTCGTGCTCATATTAATTGCTGTTGGCGGCTTAGGCTACGGTACAATGCATCCTGCTTCAAACAAGGGAATTCTTTATTGGTTTGAAGCAAGGAAACGCGGAACCGCAATGGGGATTAAGCAAATGGGGGTTACGTTTGGTTCAGCGCTTTCGGCGCTTTTGCTTTTGCCAATTGCAAGCCTATGGGGATGGCGGGCGGCTTTAATTGGTGCGGCCATCCTATTAATGCTTGTCGGCTTGTTGGCGTTTCGATTTTACCATGAACCTGTCATGCGGGATGAAGAAAATCAATCGGGAGACCGTATACATTTTTTGTCCTCTTTACTTAAAATGTTTAAACATAAACCCCTGCTTTTAGTCAGTATTGGAGCCACAGGCCTGAATGGAAGCCAGATGATGCTAAATACGTACCTTGTCTTATTCGCCTATCAGAAACTAAACTATAGCTTATTTTTATCAGGGATTTTACTCGTCATTTCTGAAGTAAGCGGCTCATTTGGGCGGGTCGGATGGGGGATCATTAGCGATCGGTTATTCAATGGCAGAAGGATAATTATTTTGATGATCATTGCAACCATAACGGGGTGTGTTTCATTTGCTGTCGCAATGCTTCCAGCCCATACGCCGTTTTGGGCAATGGTTCCGGTTACGATCATTTTTGGCTTTTGTGTGTCAGGGTTTAATGGCATATGGATGAATGTCGCGACAGAGCTTGTTCCAAGGGAGCAGGCAGGGGCAGCAAGTGGTTTTAGTATCATGCTTGGTTCGTGGGGAACGGTTATCGGACCGCCTCTGTTCGGCTTCATTGTTGATAAGACGGGTGACTTTTCTTTTGGCTGGTTATTCCTTTCTTTCATTATGGTTGTTGTTATGGTGTTGTTAATTTCCACAAGTATGCTTTTGAAAAAAATAAGAAAATGAGGGAGCCGCTTCCTATCGGGGAGCGGCTCTCATTCATTTCACATTAGGAAAGCATAAATTTGCAACAAGGTAGAAAACCGACGTAGCAGCAAATTTTAAGTCCCAAGTATAAGGGCAACTTAAGCCTCTGTCTGCGCCTTTTAAGGCTTGCCACTCGGCAAGTTTTCTTTATCGATTAAACGCTGTATGGCATTGTCAATTTCCCGTATTCCTTCAACAGATTGACGGTTATTCGTTGTGTGATTTTGAACTGCAGCTGAAAGCTCTTCCATTGTTGCGGTCGTCTCTTCGATTGTGGCTGCAAAATGATTTACAGACTTTTCAATACTTTCTGTAGCGGTTTCGATCGCGCTGGATTGAACATTAAGCTTTTCTACTTGGGATTGAAATTTTTCGATCCCTGTATCAATCGCCAAAAATGCTTTTCGTGTTTCTTCTGTTTTTTTGATATTTTCCAGCATGAGTGCGGCATTGTCGCGCATTTGCTTCTGGTTAAATTCTGTTTTTTCGTTGACTTCGATTAAATTATTTGAAATTTGGGAAGCGGTTTGTGACGTTAATTCAGATAACTTCTTCACTTCATCTGCCACAATAACAAAACCTTTCCCGTGTTCTCCCGCTCTCGCTGCTTCAATAGCGGCATTTAATGCCAAAAGGTTTGTCTGAGCGGCAATTTCTTCGATATTATTAGAAAATGATGTCGTTTCTTTAATTTTGTTGACTAATTGATTCATTTCATTTGCCGAAATCGAAATCATTTCTTGGAATTTTGCTGTTTGTGCAATAAGTTCATCTACTAAGATTTTACCGTTTGCAGAAGCTGAATCTGTTAATTTTGCCTGATTTGTCAATTCATTCATTAGCTGAGACATTTCTTCGATTGACTTTGATGTTTGTTCGATCGAAGTCGTTATTTCATTAATATCCTCTGTCGATGTTTGCATGGTTGAAGAAATTTGTTGGAAAGCAGCAGACATTTCATTCAGTGAATGTAGGTTATCTTGGCTTTGTTTTGTTAGCTGGCTAGTGTTCTCGCCAATAATTTTTGTGCTTGTCTGTAATGCCTCTTGCCTGCGTTGATTTTCCTCATATTGTTTGGCAATCTGTCTTTGACTTTCTTCTGTATGATGTTGAAGAACAGATGAAGCTCTTTCTTGGAAGAATAAGACAATAATAACTAATATTGTAATTAAGAAAATTGAAGAAATTTTCTCTTCAGGTACTCCAGCTTTGGCAGCCTGGAAAACAACAAAATAGGTTTGTAGGATGATCGTAAACAACGCGCTGTATAACAGAACGTATCGCTTCGAATAAATAGAAGCGATCGCAAGCATGAAAAATGGCAACAACATATTCGTCACCGAAACATTTGAAACGATAATGATAAAAAAGCAAATCGTTGTGAATGTATTCCCGATGTAAGGAATAAGGAAAATCCATTGATCCCTTTTATGCAGAAAACCCCCAATGGACACACCGATAATCACGCAAACCGCGATACTTATCGTATTGACAATCGGTTGTTTCGTAGAAAGATCAACAATGATGCCTAAAATTCCTGAAAAGAGTAAAAGAGCCAGCATAAGGCGATTTTTTCTGCGCAAATCATCATGTTTAATTTTTTCGATTGTAATCATTTAAGCCCTCCTAGATTCGAAAGGATTCCGACACCGAAATAAATTCGCGAACCGCAAACGGCAAGTATTTATTTTTTTTCCAAATCATCCCTAGATCGAGGGTGACAGTCGGATTTTTAAAAGGAAGTGCTACGATCTTATCATTATTTATATTTTTGCAAATTTTACTTGGCAATAAAGCAACCCCAAGCTTCGCTTCAACCATTTCAACCATAAAGTCTTTTTGTGAGCTCTCACAAACAATATGGGGAGAAAAGCCGTTTTTTGAACATTCTTCAATAATACTGTCATGTAATGAGAAATCTTGCCTGTACAAAATAAACGGTTCGCTTTCAATATCTGAGAATTCAATGAACTTCTTCGATGCCAGTCGGTGTTCACAATGCACGATAAGCAAGAGTGGATCCTTTAATAGTTCTATCGTCTGAAAACTTCCTTTTTGAATAGGTAAATTGCAAATTAATCCAATATCAAGTGTTCCTTCTTCCACACCGTCTTTAATTTTCTTCGAACCGACTTCAGTTAACGTCACCTCAATTGTAGGATACATTTCGATAAAGCGGCTGATTAGGTTTGAAAAAAAGGCAGCACCTATAATGGGGGGGATCCCAATCCGTACCTCACCTTTCTTCAAGTTTACGATATCATTTAGTTCAGATGTCAGATTGTTATAAGCTTCCAAGACATGTTTTGCATTTGACAGCAACGCCTTTCCAGCATCCGTTAATTCAAGCTGTTTCGATGAACGATAAAAAAGGGGAACCCCTAGGCTTGTCTCCATATGCTTAATTGTTTTACTTAAAGAAGGCTGGGATATGTGCAAGGTAGAAGCAGCTTTCGTAAAATTTAAGTGCTTGGCCACTTCAGTAAAGTATTCCAATTGTCGAATATCCATCTCTCATATCAACACCTTATCGCTTGATTTCTATAAAACTATTGTACTCTATAACTAAAAGGCATAACAGCCATTCAAAACATATATTTTTAATTATTATCTAGTTGTTATAGAATAGATGGTAGCATGAAGTACATTTAGAGGAGGAATTTACGAATGGCGGATTACGTAAAAAAAGGCAATATTCAAGTTGCCAAAGAGCTTTATGATTTTGTTAATTCAGAAGCACTTCCTGAAACAGGGCTCGATCAAGAGAAATTTTGGTCTGATCTAGGACAGCTTATAGCCGATTTAGCTCCAAAAAATAAGGAACTTTTAGAAAAGCGTGATGAATTACAATCAAAAATTGACGCTTGGCATAAAGAAAATAGAGACTTTGACTTCGACAAATACAAAGCATTTTTAGAAGAAATCGGATACTTAGAGCCTGAAGTCGAGGATTTTACAATTTCAACAGAAGGCCTTGACGATGAAATCAAAGAACTTGCCGGCCCTCAGCTCGTTGTGCCAATTAACAACGCACGCTATGCGATCAATGCG
Source organism: Pueribacillus theae (assembly GCF_003097615.1). Lineage (NCBI taxonomy): Bacteria > Bacillati > Bacillota > Bacilli > Caryophanales > Bacillaceae > Pueribacillus > Pueribacillus theae. Next base: position 153,967 of record NZ_QCZG01000003.1, on the reverse strand, counting down.
GCGAATGCCCGTTGGGGATCGTTTTATGATGCGTTGTATGGTACAGATGTCATTAGTGAAGAAGGCGGTGCAGAGAAGAAAGGTGCATACAATCCTGTTAGAGGCGACAAAGTTATTGCTTATGCGAAAAACTTCCTTGATAAACATGTACCGCTTGAAAGCTCTTCACATACAGAAGCAACGAAATATGCGGTTGTTGATGGGAAATTAGCGGTAACGCTTAAAAACGGTGAAACCGTTGGGCTAAAAGATGCTTCCCAATTTGCTGGATACCAAGGACAAGCGGAAGAGCCGTCTGCAGTACTCGTTAAAAACAACGGCTTGCATATGGAAATTCAAATCGACCGCAGCCACTCCATTGGAAAGGACGACCCTGCCGGCGTAAAAGACATCTATTTAGAATCTGCCCTCTCAACCATTATGGACTGTGAAGACTCTGTAACTGCAGTTGACGCAGAAGATAAAGTAGAAGTTTACCGCAATTGGCTTGGCCTTGTCAGAGGAGATATATCTTCTACATTTGAAAAAGGCGGCAAGCAAATGGTGCGTACGTGCAACCCTGATCGCACGTACATGGCTCCTAACGGCGGAGAACTGACATTAAAAGGCCGTGTGCTGATGTTAATTCGTAATGTAGGGCATCTCATGACAATCAATGCCATTCTTGACGAGAACGGAAACGAAGTGCCTGAAGGAATTTTAGACGGCGTGTTTACAAGCTTAATGGCAAAACACGGACTTCTCGGCAAAGGCAAATACCAAAACTCTGAACACGGTTCCGTTTATATCGTTAAGCCAAAAATGCACGGTTCTGAGGAAGTTGCGTTCGCAAATGAACTCTTTACCCGTGTCGAAGATATGCTTGACTTAAAACGCAATACACTAAAAATGGGCGTAATGGATGAAGAGCGCCGTACAAGCCTAAACTTGAAAAACTGCATCAACGCTGTAAAAGAAAGAATTTTCTTCATCAATACTGGTTTCTTAGATCGTACTGGCGACGAAATCCACACTTCAATGGAAGCTGGCCCGATGATCCGGAAAGGTGATATGAAAACATCAACATGGCTCAATGGCTACGAGAAAAATAACGTAGCGGTTGGAATTCAAACAGGATTAAAAGGCAGAGCGCAAATCGGAAAAGGAATGTGGGCAATGCCTGACATGATGGATGCCATGCTTAAAGAAAAAATTGGCCACTTGCAAGCTGGAGGAAACACGGCATGGGTTCCTTCACCAACAGCGGCAACATTGCATGCACTCCATTACCATGAAGTGGACGTGAAACAAGTACAAGAAGAACTTGCCAAACAAATCAAAGATTACCGTGATGACATTTTGCAAATTCCTGTAGCGGAAAATCCAAACTGGTCAGCGGAAGACATTCAAGAAGAGCTTAACAATAGTGCGCAAACATTGCTCGGCTATGTTGTTCGCTGGGTAGAGCTTGGTATTGGTTGTTCGAAAGTTCCTGACATTCGTGATGTAGGCCTCATGGAAGACCGTGCAACATTGCGTATTTCCAGCCAAATGATGGCCAACTGGCTCCACCATGGCATCTGCACAAAAGAACAAGTAATGGAAACACTTAAAAACATGGCAAAAGTCGTAGACAAGCAAAACGCAGACGACCCGTTATACCGTCCGATGTCACCGAACTATGACGACTCAGTTGCATTCCAAGCAGCTTGCGACCTCGTGTTCAAAGGAAAAGAGCAGCCAAGCGGCTACACAGAACCAATTCTTCACGCTCGCCGTTTAGAGGCGAAAGCGAAATATGGGGCTTAATTTAATAAAAAACAAAAGGTACTGGAATCAATTCCAAGTACCTTTTGTTTTTTTAATTCACTTTCTTCTCAGCATGCCAATGCTGATTCCGCAGCAAATATTTTTGAAGTTTCCCTGTCGCGGTTTTTGGAAGTGCTTCAACAAATTCAACCGCTTTTGGGGCTTTGAAGCGGGCGATTTTCGAGCGGCAATATTCGATAAGGTCTTCTTCAGTTGGGTTGGCATTTGGCTTTAGTACAACAATCGCTTTCGGAACTTCACCCCATTTTTCATCAGGGATCGCGATCACCGCAACTTCCAAAACATCTGGGTGTTTGTACAGAATGCCTTCGAGTTCAGTAGAAGAAATATTTTCACCGCCGGAAATAATCATGTCTTTTGCACGATCGCGAATTTCGATGTACCCGTCTGGATAGGTAACGGCTAAGTCACCTGTATGGAACCAGCCGCCTCTCATGACTTCGGCTGTTGTTTCCGGATCCTTGTAATAGCCGGCCATAACGACATTTCCTCTTGTTACGATTTCACCTAATTCTTCGCCGTTCCAAGCAACTTCGGTGCCATCGGCACGCACGACTTTTGTTTCTCCGTTGAAGACGAGTTCAATTCCTTGTCTTGCTTTGATTGTTGATTGTTCTTCTTCGTCTTTCTTATCAAATTCTTTTTTCCATTCACAGTACAAAATGAATGGGGAAGTTTCCGTCAACCCGTAAACATGCGTCATATGAAGCCCAAGAATTTCTTGCGCTTTTTGAATGAGTGCAGCGGCAGGAGGCGAACCGGCAGTTGCCATGCGCGGGCGGGTTGTAATGTTGGTTTCAGTGGCCTCAGGAGCATTGACAAGCATATTGATAACTGTTGGCGCCCCGCATAGTAAAGAGATTTTTTCTTTTTCAAATAAAGATAAGATGTACGGCGGATCCACTTTGCGTAAACAAACGTGGGTGCCCCCGACAGCTGTCAGCGCCCAAACGCCTCCCCAGCCGTTGCAATGAAACATTGGTAGCGTGTGCAAATAAACATCTTCATGATGTACGTTAAGATGAAACATAAAATTAGCAGCATTCATATAGTTGCCGCGGTGTGTCAGCATGACGCCTTTCGGTTTTGACGTTGTTCCACTCGTGTAATTTAACGTAAGCATATCATTTTCATTGATCGTTACCTCTGGCAAAGATGTTTCTTCAAGTGAGACGCGATTTATAAAAGTTTCATAGTCTATGCCTTCTAGTGTTGTAGACTGGTTTTTAACAGAGACAATGACGGTTTGTTTAATATTCTTTAAGGAATCGATTGTTTCTTCGATTGGTCCGCAAAATTCTTCATCAACAATGAGCATTTTTGCATCGCTATGATTTATGATGTAATTCAAATCTTCAGCAGCCAATCGATAGTTTAATGGAACCATCACAGCACCAAGCTGGCAGATGCCGTAGAATGATTCTAGCATGTAGTGGGTGTTTGGCAGCATCACCGCGACATGGTCCCCTTGCCTTATGCCTGCTTCGTAGAGTGCGATGGAGAGACGATCCACGCGTTCTCCAAATTCCTTATATGTAAATCTTTTTTCCTCATCAATGACAGCAATTTTATCCGGGTAATATTTAATTGCACGGCGTTTCCAATCGAGTGGTGTTAAAGTAGTGATCATCCAATAAGTCACTCCTTTTTACAATAGAATATTTAATGGCGAATATTTCATAGCGCAGCTTATTTTTTTGATGCAATCCATTCAGGATATATAGGGGCGAGAGCTTCTGTTGGGTCTGATTGGATTCCGTAAGATGGGATAGGATAACGGAGCCCGTTTTTTGAAAGCTTCTTCATTCCTTCAATCCCTTTTACTAGATCGTTTGGCGGTATGGCCATCAGCATTTCCTCATCTAACACTCCCCCGTAGCGGCGTTCGGCATAGCAAGGGATGGAGAGACTTGGCTTACCGGTTGACAGTGCGCGGCCCCAAGAATCGGCGCAAGCACTTTCGCCAACGACGCTCCATTCGAATTTTTTATAACCTTCCCATTGTAATCCGTTAATAAGCAAAATCATTTGTCCCGGCGTACCGTAAATCAAACAAATATCAGGGGATTCTAGCCTGCCTGTTTCAAGTGGTGATAATGCGAGCGCTTCATATTTTCCGTAAGGAACAACATCGAGACTCCGCTGATGGGCAGCTGAATCTTCACGTGTCCCGAACCAAACGCCATCCATCGCTTCGCCAGAATAAAAATCTTTGTCTTGTGACATTAATCCGACAATGGCGCCACATTGCTTCATGGCGAGGTCATCAGCCGTAATCCCAATTGTCCAGCCAAGGCGGACAGATTGCGCGACAATTTGGTCGAGGAGATGGCGCTTTTTCGGACGGCGAATTTTTGGAATCGCTTCCATTTCTTCCTTCGTTGAAAACATCTTCATTCCGACAGGAATTGATCGCAACCTGAGAAGCGAATTTAAATCAGCTACAATTTCTTTCCAATTGTATTGGACTTGATTGTTCGTTTGCATCTTACCACCTCTTTCGTATCGTAAACTTAATTATCCAATCAATTGTAAATTCTGTCAATTGGTTTCATGAAAAAAGACAGGCTGCCCACTCCGGCAGTCTGTGAAACTATAATTTGATGTCCAGTTCGGGAGTCATTTGATGAACGCGTGGAAGAACTTCTTCTTTCAGCAGTTTTAGAGATTTCTTCCAAGGCTCAGGGTTCTCAGAATAATCAAAGCCTTGGACTAATAGAGTCCCAAATCCTCCGGTTGTTTTATAAAGATTTACAATTTTGTTCGCAACCGTATCAGGTGAGCCGACAAACCATACATGCTCTGCGACATATTCAGCAGTGACCTCTTCATCAGGCACGTTTTGATCGTGCTTAAGCACACCGACACCGCCGATTTCCTGAAGGAGTTTATACCAATATTCTCTATGGAAACGGCCCATCATAGAACCAACAGAATGCTGTATCGCTTCTTCGTCCGTGTCTGCCACAAAGATTTCTTTTACGATGCCCCAATCTTTTCGAGCTGGTGTTTTGCCAGTTCTTGCAGCCCCCTCAAGAATGGCGTCCCAATGACTTGCAAGATAGTCATTGTTTGCTCCAAAGCTAAGCGGCATAAATCCATGTTCTCCAGCTAGTTTAAGCGTTTCCGAGCCGGGGCTCAACCCGGCAATTCCAATCGGGGGATGCGGCTTTTGATAAGGATAGATGTGCAATTTGTTGAGGCCGTTAAGCATCGATTCATACGTATTAAAGCTCCAATATTTACCGCGATATTCCTCTGGTTCGCCTTTTGCCCAGATTTTTTGAATAATTTCAATCGCTTCTGCAGTCATTTTTCTATTTTCACCGGAAGCACCGTCAACGTTAAATAATTTCCAATCTCCCGGCAATCCACTGGAACCTATTCCGAAGATCAATCTTCCTTGCGACAGGTGATCCAAGTAGGCAACCCGGTGTGCAAGCTCAACTGGATTATGGTAAGGAAGAAGATGAGCCCCGGGAGCTAGTTTGATGTTTTTCGTTCTTTGGATCGCTTGGGCAATAAGCAAATCCGGCGCCGGAATTGGTTCCCAAGGGGAAGTGAAGTGTTCGCCTATCCATGCTTGGCTATAACCTAATTCATCGACAAGGGAAATCACTTCTAGGTCCCACTCAGTCGCATCATACAAACTTCTTTCCGGAGGGTGTGACGGCATAATAAATAATCCAAGTTCCAAATAAATTCTCCTTTCCATTTTCAAAAATGAATATGTCGCCCATTTTAGTTGAGGGCTAGTTTAAATCATATAAGAATATCTTGTTTGTGTCAAAATATTTGGAAAAATTAAAAACTAAGTGTATAAAAGGATTTTTCAAATTTAGCAAGAAATTTAATTAAGTATAAAGAGAGGAGTGCAAACCATGACATATAAAACATTAGAGTACGAACGAAAAGGGAGTGTTGCCTGGATCCGTTTGAATCGAATGGAAAACGGGAATGCATTAAATGAAGAGATGGGCATCGACTTAATGAATGCCGCATGGGAGTGTGAGCATGATGAACATGTTCGCGTTGTTGTACTAACAGGAAACGGAAAATCATTTTCATTTGGCGGTGATCTCAAAAGCTTTGCAAGCCATGGAGAAGGGATTTCGCAGCACTTGAAGAATGTGACAGCTTTCCTGCATGAAGCCGTTTCAAGATTCGTTCATATGAAAAAGCCAGTTATTGCCGGGGTGAACGGTACGGCAGCCGGAGCGGGAATGAGTCTCGCAATGATGGGAGATCTTGTCATCGCAGCAGAATCCGCGAAATTTACGATGGCCTATACCAATATCGGGTTAACGCCTGACGGTTCGGCAAGCTACTTCTTACCGCGGATTGTTGGTGTGAAGCGGGCTCTTGAATTAGCAATCACAAACCGGGTGTTGACCGCACGGGAAGCCGAAGAATGGGGCATTGTAACAAAAGTGGCGCCGGACGATGAGTTCAAGCGTGAATTGGAAGAACTGGCGAACCGTTTAGCTGAAGGGCCTGTGGAAGCGTTTGGCTCGGCAAAAGCGCTCATTTATGGAAGTTTTCACGAAACATTGGAAAGCCAAATGGCAAAAGAGTCATTTTCCATTGCCAGGCATTCTAGTTTGCCGGAAGGAAAAGAAGGCATCGACGCATTTTTAGAAAAGCGAAAAGCAAACTTTGTAAAAGTTGACAATGCATCAACCTGATAGGGTTGCATGTTGAACAACAGGAAAGAAAAGCCTACATAGGCGAAGCATAGCGAATATCATATATTTTCACCAAGCTCAGACTCCTTAGATACTTAACATGTCATCGAAATGTGATGAATATATGTAAAGTAATGATCAATGAAGGAGGAAATGCAAATGGACGAAAAGCCTTATTATATGATTTGGATGCTTGCAATTTTTGTTGTCATTACTCTTATCGCGATCCTCTTTGGACTGGCACAATTAAGTGCCGCAAATGACAGCTTGCCACCGATTGCCCAAGCTGAAACGATCGATGCATTTAAATCGAGCGTTGTAGAAGCCGCTAAATATTAAGCGGCTTCTTTTGTGCGCGCATAAAAAAGATACAATAAAATGGATAAACAGACTGAAATTGCACCGCAAGCATAGATTGTACTGTACCCAAACCACTTTGAAATGAACCCAAAGAACATGGCTCCAAATCCGACACCAAGGTCGAAAAAAGAGAAGAACGTGGCGTTCGCCATTCCTTTTCGATTCGCAGGCGCACTATTAATCGCCCAAGCTTGCAAGGCTGGCTGAACCGAACCGAAGCCTACACCGTACAGGATAGCTGCTAAAATGAGCATCCATTGGTTAACGAGAAATGTCAGCAGCAGCATGGCGATTACGATCAGTAATGTCCCAGGAATAAAAACGGCTTTTAAGCCTCTGCGATCAAAAATTTTGCCTGCAAACGCCCTTGATAGCATAAGAGAGATTGCAAAGAAAAAGAAATACAACTCAATTCCAGGAATGTCATTTTGCTTCGTGTATAGAGGAAGAAAAGTTGCGATTCCACCAAAAGTCACAGTGATGAATAATAAAAGGCTCGCTGGTTTAATTGCTGCTTTTTCATAAACATCCCATTTCTTTTTTGGTTTTTCCACATTTGGATCAATCGGTCGATATTTCATGAATGCCGCAAGGATGAAGGCTGTCGCGCCAAGTCCGCCGCAAATTAAAAAAAGCTTAGGAAAATCAAGAATCTGAACTAAAGCTAAACCAACCGATGGGCCGAATGCCATCGCTATGTTTCCAGATAGCCCGAAATAGCCAATCCCTTCCCCGCGGCGTTTAACAGGAATTAAATCAGTCGCAACCGTACCGCCTGCCGTTGTGGATAACCCCCAGCCAGCCCCTTGAATAATGCGCAACGCAAATAAGAAAAAAAGGCTTGAGGCAATCGAAAAGGAACTGACGGAAACGACAAAGATGAGCAACCCAAGCAAATAAATAAAACGCCGCCCCTTCGTTTCAAGTGCGTGGCCTGCCCAAGGACGGATGAGAAGGGCGGAAAACGTAAAAATTCCTACAACAAGTCCAATTAAAAAATCATTGCCGCCCAACTCTTCAACGAAAAGCGGAATTGTTGGAAGTGTCATCTGAAAACCTAAGAAAATAAAAAAGTTTGCTAGGCAAACAAATAAAAAGTCCCGCGTCCAAATTTTTTGCAGACTCGGGTGAACTTCGGCCGAATGCTTTGATTGGCTGTCCATATCTCTTTTCTCCCTTCCACTTTAACCGAACGAAAGATCAGTTCTTATCATTTTAACTGATTTTTACTTTAGAGTAAAAAAATATGTCTTTTTCTTTCAACTCAAAAAATTAGGTAGGATTTTTTGAGTGGTTATCGAACAAAGTAGGAGTGACAACAATTTACCTTAGGAGGAACTGTTGATGGTTCAAGAAGCGAAGCCGATTTTAACTGAACGTAAGGGATCGATTTTTATCGTAACAATTAACCGCCCTGAAGCAAAAAATGCGATTAATGAAGCAGCAGCAATCGAAATGTGCAAGGCCATGGACGAATTTGACAGTGATGACAGCTTATTTGTTGCGATTTTAACAGGCGCCGGTGACTCGTTCTCATCAGGGGCTGACTTAAAAGCACTAGCTCGTGGGGAAAATCTCTTTAATACCGAAAGAGGAGGCTTCGGCATTTTTCGAAAGCCGCCCCGCAAACCGATCATAGCTGCTGTCGAAGGGTACGCTGTTGCAGGCGGAACAGAGCTTTGCCTTTCATGTGATTTAATTGTAGCGGCAAATAACTCGAAAATGGGTCTCCCGGAAGTCCGGCATAATTTAGTCGCAGTGGGCGGCGGGCTGATTCGCCTTCCGAAAAGGATGCCTTACCATCGTGTTATGGAGCTTGCCCTGACAGCAGAAATGGTTTCGGTGGAGGAATTCCATAAATATGGCGTTGTAAACCAGTTGGCAGAACCGGGCAAAGCGCTAGAGGCAGCAATTGAACTGGCTGAACGCATTACTCAAAACGGGCCAACCGCTTTACAGGCAACGAAACAAATTATCCAAAGCACATTTGACTGGACGGAAGAAGAAGCATGGGAGAAGCAAATGGAAATTGCCCAGGTTGCCCATGATTCAGAGGACCGGAAGGAAGGATTGAAGGCTTTCGCAGAAAAACGCAAGCCGGTTTGGAAAGGAAGATAGAATCTCGACAGCTTGCCTCTTATTGAATCGAAATAAGGGCAAGCTGTTTTTTTGTTGAAGGTTAAAAATAAACATTAGCGGGGACGATATTAACTGAAGAGAACCTTTTTTCCGCAATGGAAACCTGCTTCTCGGAAGGTAAATCGCGACTTGTTTAAAAGAAAGCTTGACAAAAAGAGTTGAGTATTCATACAATTTAAATAAAGACAGACTAGTCGGTCTCCGGTAAAAGATAATTTTTTATCCCGGTGTAACCGTCCGCAAGACCCCCACTTTAAGATTGAGAGATTTCGAGGAAGTCTAAGTGGGGATAACGGACGCTAATACCTCGATAAATCTCGTTTATCGAGACTACGAACGAAGTGAGTTAGCAAGAATTATACTCTGTGAGTGCTAACCACCAGTGGGGGATGAAGAAAACACCCACTGATGGAAGTCTCGCTTTATAAAGAGGGGAGGGGTTGATTGCGAATTGAATCTGGAGGAAGGCAAAATGAAAATCGACGTAAAAACAACCAAGGAAAAAATTATCGAATCGGCCCTTCAGTTATTTGAAACGCATGGCTACCATGCTGTGACGGTTGATACAATCGTAAAAAACAGCGGAACTTCCAAGGGAGGATTTTACCACAACTTCAAATCAAAGGATGAATTGTTGTTCACAATACACGATTTTTTCATAACATATGTGCTCGATAAGGCTCAGGAAGCTTCTGAAAAATGGCATACGCCCGCTGAACGGTTGCATGCCATCGTAAAATCATTTGTCATGATGTTTGAAAAATACAAACCCCATGTCACCGTTTTTTATCAAGAGAGCCTTTATTTGGGGCCTGAATTTGTTGAAAAAGTTGAAAAAAAACGCGATCGATATAAAGAAATGATGTTTTCAGTTGTGAAGGAAGGGATTGAAAAAGGCGAATTTCGCAAAGAGCTTCCTGTTGAAATCCTATCGATGGCGATTTTCGGAATGATCAATTGGACGTATCGGTGGTACAAAGCGGAAGGAAAATATTCGATTGAAGAAATTGCGGATATTTATGCCGACCTTGTCATGAATGCTACATTAACAGAAGAAGCGAAAAAGAAAGAAAGCTATCAGTCGTTTTTCTTAACGAATCAGAAACCAGGAAGGGAGTGAAGCGCAATCTGTGCTTAAAGCACAGATCGCAATCGAATGAGCGAACGAAACCAAACACTACATGAAGTTCTAGAGCAGTTTAGTGAATTTCCAGTGCCGACTTATGAAGAATGGAAAAACGTAACGGAAAAATCACTGAAAGGCGCCTCTTTTGAAACATTGTTAACGAAAACGTATGAAGGTATTACTTTAAAACCGATGTATCAGAAGAAAGACCTTGAAAATTTGCCGTTCCAAAACTCGTTTCCGGGGATCTACCCATATAAAAGAGGAACAGTGGCCGTTTCCAATCAAACGAAGCCATGGATTATTAGCCAAGAAATCACGCTTCCGACACCGGAGTTGGTTAATGAAGCACTTCGCCATGATCTTGAAAACGGACAAACAGGAATCAACCTTGTCCTTGATGAAGCAGCCTTAAGAAGTTTGGATGCCGATGAAGCGAATCCTGAACAAGTCGGGAAAAACGGTGTTTCTATCCAATGTGCCGGCGGGTTGGACACGATATTTCAAGACATCGATGTAATGAAATATCCAGTCTATATTCATGCTGGTGCGGTATCCCTTCCTTTTCTCGCTTGTTTTGCGGCCTTTCTCAAAGAGAAACAACTTCCCCTGCAAGAGCTGAAAGGGTGTATCGGTGCTGATCCGCTAGCCGCATTAGCGGTCGATGGCGAGTTGCCTTATTCTCTCAATGAAAGCTATGCCCTACTCGCAAAAGTAACAAAATGGGCGAAAGAAAACACTCCACAGTTGAGGACCATTTTAGTTCAAAGCTTACCTTACCATAATGGCGGCGGCAGTGCAGTGGAGGAATTGGCTTTTACTCTGGCCGCTGCGGTTGAATATGTCACAAACATGCTGGAACGTGGCTTAGCTATTGATGAGATCGCACAGCATATGATGTTTTCATTCTCTATTGGGCCAAATTTATTTATGGAAATTGCAAAGTTCCGGGCGGCAAGAATGTTATGGGCAACAATTGTAAAAGAATTTGGCGGCAATGAAACATCGCAAAAAATAAAAGTTCACGCCCGTACCTCAAAATGGAACAAAACGATCTACGACCCTCACGTAAATATTTTACGCGGTGCGATTGAAGCGTTTGCCGGGGCTGTCGGCGGTGTAGACAGCATGCATGTTGCGCCGTTTGATGAGGTGAACAAGACACCTTCTGACTTTTCTAGAAGGGTCGCGCGGAATACGCAAATTATTTTGCAGGAAGAATCCCATCTTGGCAAAGTGACGGATCCTGCCGGCGGCTCTTGGTATGTCGAAGCGTTGACGGATGAAGTTGCAAAAAAAACGTGGGAGCTCTTTCAAGAAACAGAAGCAAAAGGCGGCCTTTTGGCAGCGCTTAAAGAACGTTTTCCACAAGACGTTGTTGCGAAAACTGCAAAAAAACGCGATGAAAACATTAAACGCCGCAAAGACATTTTTGTCGGTACAAATCAATATGCCAATCCTCTTGAAAAAGCACTACAGCCGGTTGAAGGCGGCAATCCAGCAACAATCAAAACAGCACATGCAGAAAATGAAAAGCAAACGATCCAGCCAATCGATAAAAACAGCGAATCCATTGTTGATGAAGCGATTTCCGCTGCTTCCCATTTGACAATGGGAGAAATTAGAAAAGCGTTAAACTTAACCGTTGGTGAAGAAAGCGTTGAGAAAATTCCTCAAAAACGAGGGGCAGAACCCTTTGAACGGCTGCGTCTTGCGATGGAACGCTACGCCGGCAAAACAAGCATGCGCCCGAAAGTTTTTCTTGCGAATGTCGGGGCGATTGGCGGCTATAAGGCGCGTGCTGATTTTGCGGCCGGATTCTTTGAAGTTGGCGGATTTGAAGTTTTGACAAACAACGGTTTTGATGGTGTAGAAGAAACGGCGAAAGCGGCTCTCGAATCGAATGCGGGAACCGTTGTTATCGCATCAAAAGATGACCAATACCCCGAAGCCGTTCCAGCTCTCGTAAAAAAATTGAAAGAAGCCAACCCTGAACTTACCATTTATCTGGCGGGAAGGCCATCTGAGGAAGAACTAAATCACTACAAACAGCTAGGGATTGAAGATGCCGTTCATGTCAAGTCAAATGTTTATGACGTACTCGTTAATTTGCAAAAAAAGAAAGGGGTGCTTGACGAATGACGAAGCCGGATTTTAGCAAAATTGCTTACACGGCAAGCACATCAGAAAGCGATCGAGCGAAATGGAAACAGCTCGCTGAAAAAGAAACCGGAAAGCCGCTTGATGAACTGATTTTCAACACGATGGAAAAAATTGACGTCGAGCCATTATATGACGCAAAAGATACAGAAGGAATGAAGCACTTAGACTATGTTGCCGGGATTCCGCCATTTCTAAGAGGCCCATACCCTGCCATGTATAAATCAAGGCCATGGACGGTAAGGCAGTACGCCGGCTTTTCGACAGCGGAAGAGAGCAACGCCTTTTACCGCCGCAATCTTGCTGCTGGACAAAAAGGGCTTTCGATCGCATTTGACCTTGCGACACACCGTGGCTATGATTCCGATCATCCACGCGTTATTGGTGACGTCGGGAAAGCGGGGGTTGCCGTTGATTCGATTCTTGATATGAAAATTTTGTTTGACGGCATTCCGCTTGATCAAATGTCAGTTTCGATGACGATGAATGGCGCAGTCTTGCCTATCATGGCTTTTTATATCGTTGCAGCGGAAGAGCAGGGGGTCAAGCCAGAACAGTTAGCTGGAACGATCCAAAATGATATTTTGAAGGAATACATGGTGCGAAACACGTATATTTATCCACCTGAACCGTCGATGCGTGTCATTGCAGATATTTTTGCATATACGTCAGAACATATGCCAAAGTTTAACTCGATTAGTATTTCTGGCTATCATATGCAGGAAGCAGGAGCGACTGCCGACTTAGAGCTTGGTTATACGCTTGCTGACGGCTTAGAATATGTAAGAACCGGGCTCAAAGCTGGCATTGACATTGACAAATTTGCTCCTAGGCTGTCGTTTTTCTGGGCAATCGGCATGAACTATTTTATGGAAGTTGCTAAAATGCGTGCAGCTAGGCTGATTTGGGCTAAGCTGATCAAACAATTCAACCCAAAAAATGATAAATCGCTGGCTTTACGAACACATAGCCAAACTTCAGGATGGAGCCTGACTGAGCAAGATCCATTTAATAACGTAACGAGAACAGCGATTGAAGCATTGGCGGCAACACTTGGGCATACGCAATCCCTTCACACGAACGCGCTCGACGAAGCGATTGCACTCCCAACGGACTTTTCAGCGAGAATTGCCCGCAATACCCAGCTCCATCTGCAAGATGAAACAGGCATTACAAATGTGCTTGATCCGTGGGGCGGATCGTACTACGTAGAGAAACTAACCGCCCAACTTGTGCAAAAAGCTTGGGCGCACATTCAAGAAATCGATGAGCTTGGCGGAATGGCAAAAGCGATTGAAACCGGCCTTCCGAAAATGCGAATCGAAGAAGCAGCCGCAAGAAGGCAGGCGCAAATTGACTCTGGTAAAGAAGCGATTATCGGTGTGAATAAATACAGACCAACCGTCGAAGAAGACATTGAAATTCTTGAAGTAGACAATACAGCTGTTCTAGAAGCCCAAAAACGCCGCCTTGAAAAACTGCGGGCTGAGCGTGATGAATCAAAAGTTCAGGCCGCACTGAATGCAATTACTAAAGCTGCTGAAACAGGTGAAGGCAATTTACTCGCCCTTGCGGTTGATGCGGCGCGTGCACGAGCAAGTTTAGGTGAAATCTCAGACGCGTATGAAAAAGTTGTCGGCCGCCATAAAGCAACAATCCGTTCCATCAGCGGGGTATACAGCGCTGAGTTTGGCGAGGAAGAAGAGGTGAAGCGTGTCCGAAAAATGACCGACGAGTTTGCGGAAGAAGAAGGTCGCCGTCCGAGAATTATGATCGCGAAAATGGGGCAGGACGGCCATGACCGTGGCGCAAAAGTGATTGCGACAGCATTTGCCGACCTTGGCTTTGACGTTGACATTGGACCGCTTTTCCAAACGCCGGAAGAAACTGCCCTCCAAGCCGTAGAAAATGACGTTCATGCGATTGGAATGAGTTCACTAGCGGCCGGACACAAAACATTGTTGCCAAAACTTGTGAAAGAACTAGAAAAGCTTGGAAGAGACGATATTCTTGTCTTCTGCGGCGGAGTTATCCCGCCAAAAGACTATGAATTTCTAAAACAACACGGCGCATCTTCCATCTTCGGACCGGGAACAGTGATCCCAGTTGCGGCTCAAAAAGTGCTAGAAGATATAAAAGAACGATTAAATGAGAGTGAGATCGTATGACTGAACGAAATCACGTGAAAAGGAGCAGGAGGAGAAGGAAGCTAACTGCTGATGATTACGCGGAAGGTGTACTGGCAGGCGATCGCGCCACACTGGCCCAAACGATCACGCTTGTCGAAAGCAATGCCGCAAAGCACCGTGAGCTTGCACAAGAGGTTCTCAAAAAGTTACTGCCTCATACAGGCAACTCCATCCGTATTGGGATCACAGGAGTGCCGGGAGCGGGAAAAAGTACGCTAATTGAGGCTTTCGGATCGATGCTCTGTGAGGATGGCCATAAAGTCGCCGTTCTTGCGGTTGACCCCAGCTCAAGCGTGACAGGCGGCAGCATCCTAGGCGATAAAACGAGAATGGAAACATTGTCACGGAACCAAAATGCTTTCGTTCGGCCTTCTCCGTCAGGAGGAACACTTGGCGGCGTCACAAGAAAGAGCCGCGAATCGCTTCTCGTCTGTGAAGCTGCCGGTTTTGATGTCATTATCGTAGAAACAGTAGGTACGGGACAAAACGAGGTATCCGTCCGATCGATGGTTGACTTTTTTCTTGTCATCGCTTTAACCGGTGCGGGAGACGAGCTTCAAGGCATGAAAAAAGGCGTCATGGAACTTGCGGATGCGATTTTTGTCAATAAAGCGGACGGCGACAATAAGCAACAGGCATTGAATGCCAGGGCTGAGTACAACCGGGTCTTGCGTTTTCTTCAATCACCGACCGAAGGATGGAAGCCGCAAGCCTACACTTGTTCTGCTTTAACAGGAGAAAACATTCGAGGCATTTGGGATGTCATTAAAAAATTTGAAAACATTACAAAACAGTCGGGGGTTTTTGACAAACGACGCAATAAGCAATTGATTGAATGGGTGGACTGGATGATTGAAGATGAACTAAAACGACGCTTTTTTGAAAATGAAAAAGTAAAACAGAACTTGCCTCTCATTCATTCAGATGTTTTAAACGCCCAACTTTCACCAACCCTTGCAGTCAAAAAAATCATGGATATTTTTGATGGAAAAACGTAATCTCCGTAGGAACTTCCTTCGGAGTTTTATTCTGTAAAAATTGCTGAAAGATCAAACTCAAAATCTTCAAATATCGATGCTTTTATTCGATCTTCCCTTCCAAAAATGTCCGCTTGCTCATATTTGTTATGTTCACCGAGCAAATACACTTCAATATATTCATTATTTGGATCGACAATCCAATATTCCTTTATTCTCGCTTTTTCGTATAACTCTTTCTTCATCTTTTTGTCTTTCTTTGCTATAGATTTTTCTTTCACAAATGAGACTATCTAATTTAACGGAAACTATAAAATTTTTAATATTTAACCGATAATAAAGATAACGAACATAATGGAGGGGCTCTAATGCATCCAAAATTAAAAAACATAAAAGAATGTATGAAAGAGTTTCAAAACACATATCCGGAAGACGCTTGCTTATACCTTTGCGATATGGAGGAAGTCATCGAAGCTTTGCCCGGCAAGTCGTTTGATTTGAAAATTGAAGTTGGGACGCCGATGGAATCGATAAATCAATCGGTCACCTATAAAGCGCTGAAAAGCGGAAAAACACTTAGGGAGGAAAAGGGAGCAGAAATTTTTGGTGTACCATATATTTCAACCGCCCAGCCCATCTATGATGAAGGGCGAGTAATTGGCGTCATTAGTGCAGTGATTTCCAACGAAAAAGTGGGAATATTAAGAGAGGGTGCGCATGATCTCGGTTCTGCCGTTCAACAGATGACGGCAACAGGAGAGGAGATGATTGCGGCATCCAGCGATATTGCTGTAAAGCTCCAAGAGTTGTCTGAACGATCAGAATCCATGAAAGAAGACATTGAACAAATCCATTCCATTCTTGGCCTTGTAAAAGGGATCGCGAAACAATCGAATATTCTTGGATTGAACGCTTCCATCGAAGCTGCAAGATCCGGGGAATACGGAAAAGGCTTCACAGTCGTTGCGAAAGAAATCCGCAAAATGGCCGATAGCAGCAACGAACGTGTGCTTGAAATCGAAAAGCAACTGGAAGCGATTAAAGAAGCAATCGAACAAATGAACGAATCAACGAATACGATCGCAGCATTTACTGAGGAACATAATGCAAGCATGCAACAACTTGCAAACACTTACGAACAAATCGGAAAAACATCAGAAAGGCTGCTTGAAGCAAGCAAAATCACAATTTAAAAAGGAATCGGCAGAGCGCCAATACTCTGCCGATTTCATGATTAATGTGCTGGCCTGCTTCCATCGCTTACCATTCGAACGAGCACATGTGCTATTTTGTGACGCTCG
The DNA here is from genome assembly GCF_003097615.1 of Pueribacillus theae. Classification (NCBI taxonomy): domain Bacteria; kingdom Bacillati; phylum Bacillota; class Bacilli; order Caryophanales; family Bacillaceae; genus Pueribacillus; species Pueribacillus theae. The sequence goes on along the minus strand of NZ_QCZG01000003.1, from coordinate 137,221 downwards.
TCTTCATCAGCAACCATCCACATTTCTTTTAATAAATGCTGTTCACGGTTTTGAGGCTCTTCATTTCGAGCCAAGAAATTCGCAACTTTTTCAGCAGCAGCGGCTAATTGATGTTCATCCATGCCCATTTTTTCAGCGATTTCAACTTTACCGCTTAAAAAGTCTTTGAAACGGTTGAAATTTTCAAGAATAGAGCCTTTTTCCTCTTGGCTCATTTCTGCCATTGATTTTTCAATTTTTTCTGTTTCAATGCTTTCATCTTTATTCAAAAAGTTTTCTCTATCCATTTTTTGATCATCCTTTCAAAAAATATTTTTCAATGATAGTCATTCCCTGCACTTGAAAAAAAATGCACGAATTACAAAAAAAGTATTTTTAAAAGGATCTAAAATTTCTTCGCGATCAGTTGTTCATACGCTTGAACAACTTCCTTTATGAGGTTGGCCGCTGTCGTTTTCTTGCTTAGCCTTGCGCCTTGGCCAGACCAAAGCGACATAAAGCGGATGTTTTGTTGCTTCCCGGCTTCTTTTCTTAATGTACTCGTTAACGCATTTTGAGCAGGGTATGGGGGAATAAGATGCTCGTAATCATTCATTTGTTCGATAAAATAATTGTGAATCCCCCGCGCAGGTTTGCCTGAAAAAACATTCGTAACGACTGTGCTGTCTTCAAAGCTTTCAAGGATTGTTTTCTGATGAATCGGATTCGTGCCGCTTTCCTCGCAAGTGAGAAACGCCGTTCCCATCTGTACCGCAGAAGCCCCAAGCACCTCTGCAGCAAGGACACCCCTTGCATCCATAATACCGCCAGCTGCAATGACTGGAATCGATATATTGTCTACAACCTGGGGAATGAGGGCAATCGATCCGACCATCGCCTGCTCAAAATCCGTTGAGAACGTTCCCCGGTGCCCACCTGCCTCACTGCCTTGCGCAACGACCGCATCCATTCCAGCTTTCTCCAAATGAATCGCCTCATTTACCGTCGTCGCTGTGCCGATCACAAAAGCGCCGGCTTGCTTTAACCTTTGAATCACCTCTTCAGACGGAATCCCGAACGTAAAGCTTACCACGGGAATACTTTCATCGATCACAACATCCACAAGTTCATCGTAAGGTTCAGTAAAATTCGTCGGCAGTTCCTGAATGTCAATCTCTAGCTCGTTGTAAAACGGATGCAGCAGCTTATCCGCTTCCTCTAATTCCTCGCGGGATAACTCTACTTCATCCTCGCCAGGAACAAACAGATTCACTTGAAAAGGTTTATCCGTTAACTGTTTCGTCTGGCGTATGCTCTCACGGAGCGATTCCGGGGACATGTACCCTGAGGCAATCGACCCGAGACCTCCCGCATTTGAAACCGCCGCAACAAGCTCAGGTGTTGTAATGCCTCCGGCCATCGGGGCTTGGATGATGGGGTAAGTGATGTTAAGTTCTTTTGAAAGTGGGGATGAAAACATGAGAGTAACCTCCTAATTAATTCAAGTTCACTTTTTGTCCTAAATATAACTTTCCACACAAGGATGTAAAAAAACCTTTTTTATATGATTAAACAACAATCATCTATGTAACTTAATTAAAGGTTGTACCGTCTCTTTTTCCTTATTCACAAATTTTAAACTAATGAAACCAATAATTAGAAAAACAGCAGCTAAGCTAAAAGCATAAACATAATTTCGATCTGAAATCAGCAAACTGGCAATGATGGGGCCTAACATTTGCCCAATACCATAAACCGTCGTTAAACCACTGATTTTTTGTTGGGAGGATGTTGGAAACAAGTCATTGGCAATCGAAAATGTTAACATTGTAATCCCTAAAAACGTTCCGCCAAAAAAAATGGCACTTAATGAAATAAAAAAAGAATGTTTTAGAAAAATAGGAAGAATAACTCCAATGATTTGAACGAGATATGCCAGCTTCAATGCACTGAGTGTAGTGATCCTGACACTAAGCCACATCCAAAAGATACAAGAAGGAATGGCGCCGATCCCAACAATTGCCCAAATATAAGGGCTCGGCACGTTCATTTTTATTGTAGTCGCTAGCATCGAAATAATAAACGTTGCAAAAATAATGTATCCAAATCCTTCAAAAAAATAAGAGCTGTAAAGGAAAAATGCTTTTTGCTTTGTTTTGGCATCTTCATATGGTTCATTTTTCTCGCCATATGCTTCCAGCGTAGTCGTTGTTTTAATTGTAGACAGCCCAAAGAATATAAATAAATACAAGACAAAGCTAACGATTGCCAATCCGACCCATGAAGCTTCCCAGCCTCCAAAAAACGAGGATAGTGGAACGGTGAGGATGCCGGAAAGAAAAATCCCAAAGCCTACCCCTCCATACAGCCACCCGGCCAAAGAGCCTCGCAATGCTTGTTTTATATATTGAAGAATTAGACTGGAAACAAGCACAAACGCGATTCCGCTCGTCAACCCGGAGATTAGTCGTGAAACAAACCAAACCGCGATCGAATCTGTTAGGCCCATGATCAATGTAGTAATGATGTTGATCCCAATCATCCATAGCAATGTAGCAGGCTTTTGTGTAAGCTTTCCTGCTAAAAAAGCACCGATAAAATATCCGGCATAATTTACCGTTGCGAGCAAGCCAGCCTGATACGAAGATAAGTGTTGCTGCTCCATATATGGAAGAATAGGCGTATATGCAAACCGGCCAATCCCCATAACGATCGCCAACACGGAAAAACCAATGAATGTGACATATATAGGGCTTAATTTTTGTCTCATAAGCACCTCCCCGAGTTGACTTAATTATAAGAGAATTTTAGCATTAAATAAAATGTTAGTTTATCATAACAGGTATTGAAATTTTTAATACTAGGGATGAGGTAACCAAAATGAACATTAATGATCTTCAAGTTTTTGTAGAGGTTGCTAAGCTAGGGAATATTTCGAAAGCTGCTGAACGATTGAATTATGGCCAATCTAATATTACAACATTTCAATTCCTTATAGGTAAGATGCAAATTTAATTTGTTACCACTCCTTAGCCGTAAGCCTACTAAGTTTCAATTCCTTATAGGTAAGATGCAAATTTTAGGAGGAGCCGAAAGGCTTCTCACTTATTAAAGTTTCAATTCCTTATAGGTAAGATGCAAATGAAAAGTAAACAGACTGTTCAGTCGCTTCAATGAAAGTTTCAATTCCTTATAGGTAAGATGCAAATCTAAAACTAGGTTTGATTAAGTATCATATAAAACCGTTTCAATTCCTTATAGGTAAGATGCAAATGAATAACTTGTCTGTTCCATTAGGGTTTGTTGTATCAGTTTCAATTCCTTATAGGTAAGATGCAAATCGGAAATCATCGAGAAGGATGGCGCGCGCTATTTCGGGTTTCAATTCCTTATAGGTAAGATGCAAATGCGGATAGACATGCCACGTCCGTCTAGTATCGGTTTGTTTCAATTCCTTATAGGTAAGATGCAAATTTTGGAAATCAATCGTTATTCGCGTCGACAGCCCCGTGTTTCAATTCCTTATAGGTAAGATGCAAATGACACGGCAGCCTTTGACACTAAGTAGAACCAGTATTGTTTCAATTCCTTATAGGTAAGATGCAAATCCTATGTGTTCAGATATGTTTTCATTATATGAAACAGTTTCAATTCCTTATAGGTAAGATGCAAATTCTTATGACGAACTGTGCAGAGACCTGTTTGATTACAGTTTCAATTCCTTATAGGTAAGATGCAAATATCTGGCTATGACTTTGCTTTTTTTCTTTCCGAATTGTTTCAATTCCTTATAGGTAAGATGCAAATGTAAATGCACCGTTGATTTGTTCGACTATCCAGCTATGTTTCAATTCCTTATAGGTAAGATGCAAATGTGATTCATCCTGAAATCACGAAGCAAGTTGATTTGTTTCAATTCCTTATAGGTAAGATGCAAATGGAGCGCCCAATTCGCCTGGCTATCATCTTCAATAGTTTCAATTCCTTATAGGTAAGATGCAAATTCTGACATATTGGCAGCTTCCCATTCAGCAAGCGCCGGTTTCAATTCCTTATAGGTAAGATGCAAATGAATGCTCTCGCCCACGCTCGTTTGCAAGAAATGGGGTTTCAATTCCTTATAGGTAAGATGCAAATACAATAGTCTGCTTGCCTTTATGCAAGCCTTGAGCACGTTTCAATTCCTTATAGGTAAGATGCAAATCGCAAACGACGACCCGGATGAACCTGTATTTTACAAATGTTTCAATTCCTTATAGGTAAGATGCAAATTGGGTAGACTTCCCATTCTGGGAATGTTTTGTCTAGGTTTCAATTCCTTATAGGTAAGATGCAAATGTCAAGAAGTACGAAGACAACGAGACAGACGACATGGGTTTCAATTCCTTATAGGTAAGATGCAAATATTGTCTGTACAATCATTCAATTGTACAGACTAGCAAGTTTCAATTCCTTATAGGTAAGATGCAAATTTCTAGGCACATCATTATAATTGAAGGTTTTCCATGGTTTCAATTCCTTATAGGTAAGATGCAAATTTTATAAACTGTTCCAAAATATCCCCCGATGCTTCCGCGTTTCAATTCCTTATAGGTAAGATGCAAATCATGATGCGACACAACTGAGGAGGGGTTTTATGGAAAGTTTCAATTCCTTATAGGTAAGATGCAAATCGCGCCCAAGGGTTCGCTGACAGGCCTTTTTAACTTGTTTCAATTCCTTATAGGTAAGATGCAAATGATAAACTCACAATGAAAGAGGACTTTTGTCACAAAGTTTCAATTCCTTATAGGTAAGATGCAAATGCGAAAGTCGCCGTGGCCGCGCCTAGATCGCACAGGTTTCAATTCCTTATAGGTAAGATGCAAATGGCAACAAAGTTTTTTCTAAGGCCTTTTTCCTCAATGTTTCAATTCCTTATAGGTAAGATGCAAATTAGTTTTAGGGAGGATATAGAAAATGGGTGCATATTTGTTTCAATTCCTTATAGGTAAGATGCAAATAAGTCCTTTTGCAATCCTATTGGAGCGACAACGCTGGTTTCAATTCCTTATAGGTAAGATGCAAATTTCGTCCGAAAGATCGTAGGTCTTGAGAGGGGTTAGTTTCAATTCCTTATAGGTAAGATGCAAATTTCTTGTTCATTTGGCACATCATTATTTTGATCACGTTTCAATTCCTTATAGGTAAGATGCAAATTGGCTTTTCTTCTTTAATCTGTTGTTCCTGCTCGGGTTTCAATTCCTTATAGGTAAGATGCAAATGTTTAGATGAGGTTAGATGGTGCAAAAATCGGATAGGTTTCAATTCCTTATAGGTAAGATGCAAATAAATGCCGGAAGGACCCGTGGTGCACGCGCTCCACGGTTTCAATTCCTTATAGGTAAGATGCAAATTTCAAGTTCTCTGGGCGGTAATACAGTTTCTTGTCAAGTTTCAATTCCTTATAGGTAAGATGCAAATAAGAGAATCGCATCTTTTTTGAATTTGCGTTTCCCTTGTTTCAATTCCTTATAGGTAAGATGCAAATAAAGGTTTCCTCATTAGACAAAAAGGAGAAAGTTAGTTTCAATTCCTTATAGGTAAGATGCAAATCTCAAAGAAATATGGATATTTTTAACCTTTTCTAAGTTTCAATTCCTTATAGGTAAGATGCAAATTAGCTACAGGCTATCAGTTGCACCCAGATTTGCAAGTTTCAATTCCTTATAGGTAAGATGCAAATTTGAGCAGCACTTCTTCAATTTTTTCAGGTGTCATGGTTTCAATTCCTTATAGGTAAGATGCAAATCGTAATGAAGTATTTTTTGTGAATTTCTTCGCCAGGTTTCAATTCCTTATAGGTAAGATGCAAATCCCGGTAAATAAAAGAGAAGTTACTGTTATGGTATCGATTTTTAAGAAATTAATCAATTTATATTTCATATAAACACCATTATTATAAGGTTTTAGTAAAATCATTTTGTCGTCGATCCCCTAAGGTTGATGTTGTGAGTGGGATCGACGATTGAGAAAATCAAAAAACCTTTCCTGTAGTTTGTTACTCAATCAGTAGCTTTCATAAGCATTTTCCAAATAAACGAAATAGCGGTAAGTCGATACACTTCTCACTTGTGTAAGAAGTGACGTCCTAATTCCTGTATGTTGAATATATTTTTTTAGTGTAATCAATTTTATCAGTTTCAGCCATTTATATTGAGAATATATGACGCATTGAATATCTATCAGTAGCCCAGACCTTTTTGCTATTTCTATAGGCATTTGAAAACTAAAGAAAAATAACTTATTCTAAAGAAGATGTACATCTTATCTCGAAATAGGGGTTTGAAACAATAGAAGTACTTAGGAAAAATCTTACCTAAAAGGAAAAAAAAGTGAAGTCCATATTGACTTCATTTTTTAATGATGATACTATACATTTAAATAGAAGTACATAGGAGGATTATGAGGATGCCCGCTATTCATGTTACATTCTCGTTTGAGGCACCGCTAATTTTGCCAATAAACTACCAACATCTGCTCCAATCTTTTGTCTACAAGATTTTACCCCAAGAAGAAGCAACACAACTCCATGAAGAAGGTTTTCAACATAACAACAGGACATATAAATTGTTTTGCTTTAGCTCTCTCCAATCACCTAAGACGTTATATGATAAAAATACTAAAAAAATCACTTTTCATGACAAAATTATCCTTTCAATTAGTTCAATTATACCAGAAATAATAGAAAAGACAGCGAATTTTTTAATATTATCTGAAGATTTGAAGATCCGTGGATATTCTATTAAATTGCACAGTTTAGAGTTTGACAAACTACAAGTAAATGAAGATACGCTAATTGTGAAAGCGGTTTCACCAATAACGGTTTATTCTACATACGAAAAGCGAGACGGTAAAAAAATCACGCATTATTTCACCCCATTCGACAAAGTATTTGAACATTTAATCGAAGAAAATTTTATTCGTAAATACGAGGCGTTTACGAAAAAGCCTCTTTCAGAACAAGGACAAGTTCTTTCGGTCGAACCAATTAAAGTAAATAAATGGGACAAGGTAGTTACGAACTACAAAGGGACGTGGATCACGGGGTGGAAAGGGAAGTACCAGTTAAAAGCAAAAGCAGAATATTTATCCTTTCTTCTAAATACCGGGCTGGCTAGTAAAAATAGCAGTGGATTCGGGATGATTTTACCTGAGAATACCTTACCTACAAGGGATTAATATCGAAAGGAGGGGAAAAACGATGCTGTTATCAGATATTATCAAAATTGGTAAACCAATTGTAGAAAGCCCAATGCCAATTATTGAAAGAATTCAACTGCTAACTGATTTTGGGAAAGAGGAGGTGAAAAATTTTTACGGTCATATTTTTCTAATTGAAATCGGTAGAGATAATACGGGATTTCAATTCAAACAATTTCAAGACGAAAAAAATGGTCCGGTCGATTTAAAAAAAGCTTGTGGGATCCCAATCACTTTACCCTCGGGTGGAAATCCGCTTCACGCACAAGGGGTCTATCCAATTCCATGCTACCCGATGTATGATCCGCATATCAAGAATTTTACAGATGAAAAGAAAACGAAAAAAATGGTTCATGACCGATTAGTTCGAACCATTCCTTATATGGATCAAGATGAAAAGACATTAGAAAAAAAGGTAGATTTGATTACTAATATGCTTGTAAATGAAGCATCGAAGTATGTAACGGAAGAAAAGCAACTAGGTGTTTTAGTTATACTTGATCTTTCTTTAAATATTTATTCGAATGAGAGTAAGGAAGAAAGCCTATTTATATCAACTAGTGCAATGGATAACGGTTCGATTTATATTCAATCTAGCGCCATTTTTTCCAACATTATTGAAGCGCGTTTTCTTGAAGCAGCGGAGCTTGGAAGCGAAAATGAACGAGTTTCAACGATTTCTAATGAGCCTTCAGAGAAGGTAGTATCTGCTTACAATAAAGGATGGCTCTGGTTAAGTCCGACATGGGAAATGCCGCGATCTATTTATTGGAAAGAAAAGGAATGGACAAAAGGAATTCGTTTAAACCGTAAAGAGTATGAAGCCTTTTTTTATGGGACGCAATTTCTTAAACAAGTGCAAACCCCATTGCATGCTTCGATGTTAAAAGAAATGTTTGCGCCGATTCAGAATGTTGAAGCGAAAAAAAATATGCGACCAACTAGTTTTGAGGCCATCTATGGAATTCCTTATTTTTTGCCGCTTTTGAATAAAGATTCAATTGAAGTTTATGAAAAGTTTAAAGTATTAAAAAATAGATATGAAGAACAAAACATGAAAGAGAGCGATCTTCAACTTGAAATTATAAGTGGGGTCCAAAAAAGAATGATTCCCGAATTAACTGATGATTACAGGCTAACCATTATTTATTATTCTGGGACAATGTCCCGTGGGGATATTCATATTCGTGGACAAATTGAAGACGTTGTTCCAAGTGTCGCCTATCAGGTACAAAGAATTATTAAAAAAAATGTAAATACATTACTTAATCGAGTTGCTGACCAATTAAGCATACCAGAAAATCAGCTTCAGTTTGCTAGATTTAAAGTAAGCCATTTACCTACATTGTTAAGCAATGCCTACGGTCCTGGTTATATTTGGTCAATGATGCAAGCAGTTTTGCACCGGGAACCTATCGGATTAGAGAGGGTAACAAAGCAAACAAGCAGGCGAATCAATGAGCTGGCAAACAAAGAAGAATACTGGAATCTTAGATATGAGCTGTTATTTTATCATTTGTTCATTGAGTTTTATAAACAGTATTACGAAACTGTTTTAAAAGAAAAGGAGGGGAAGCTAAGCATGCAACAATGGGAGTCTATCTTACAACGATACCTTAATGGTGAGCTTCAGTCTGAAGATCTCGATTCAACAGAGAAAATAGGCTTTGTAACAGGATGTCTACTTCAACAATTTGAACGTTCCTACCGAGCCAAAACAGGAAAATCTTATGTGGATACGAGAGTCATGCGCTTTGGAAGTAAATTAACGCCTGAAATGATTTGGAAAAATGGACTTTTACGTATGCAAGAATTGCAAAAACAATGGGATTTTGGGATTAAATCAAATTATAACCATGCCTTGTCTCTCGTCCTACCATCAATGATTGCGATGAAAGAGAAACAAGCATTTACGAAAGAAAAAGATGAATTTATGACAATGTTTTGGTCTGGATATTTAATGCTTCCAAAAGTAAAGAAGGAGGAAACAGCTAATGAAAGTAAATAATGGGGAATTGTTGTTTGTAAAATCTGTGAAAGATGGAATCCCAAATCGCGATCCGCTTAATGATAGTGATGCTCGTCGAATTTTTCCAGAGGAAGACGGCCGCATTTCTCTCTCTGATGTAAGTATTAAAAGAGATGTGCGTGATTTTGTAGTGGCAATGTATCCAGATGGAGCGGAGAAAAATCATGTTTTCGTTCAAGCGGTTACAAATGATAAAGGTAAATTGCTTGGAAGAAAGTCGCTAGCCATGAAAATCGCAGAAACTGTCGGGAAAGAAAAAGAAGCGAAACAAGACATGAAAAAAGTATTAATTGAACATGCTTTTGATGTCCGAACTTTCGGGATTGTTTATTCAGAAAATCCGAAATTTCATTTAACAGGTCCCGTTCAATTTGCATGGGCACATTCGATGCATCCTGTTGATACTCATTACGTTCAAGGGACAGTCACGATGCCAAGCAGTGATGCTGCGAGTGGTGGAGAGGAAAAATCGCAAGGAACAATCTGGACAAGCTATACTCTTCCATTTGCTGTATTTTCGATGGCAGGCGTCATCAATGCTAAAAGTGCAGAGCACACAAACATGACACAAGAAGATCAAGAGTTGTTAATTAGAGGACTTTGGCAAGGAACGCAAAATCGTCATGCGCGAGGAAGAGGACAACAGGAGCCGTTATTTTTAGTTCATGTTGAATACAATGACCCATTTTATCGAATCGGGTCGCTAGAAGATATGGTCAAACTCCATCCTGAAGAAGATGCATGGCGTCAAGATGATAAACGTCCATCATCAATTAAGGAGATCGTTTTAGATGCAACCGATTTAATTGATACGTTATCAAAACAAAAACACAAAATTCAAAGATGCCGAATTTGGAAGCAACCATTATTGAGGGTACAGGGTAATATTGAACCTTACATTCAAGAGATTGCCTGGTAAAGGAGGCTCTCATTTTGAAAGTTGTTGCATTTGATATAAAAAGTTCATTGGGTCATTTCCGAAGACCGGACACTACGGCGACTCAGCTGACATATCCTTTTATTCCGCCGACTGTAGCGAAAGGCATGGTGGGAGCCATACTGGGGATTGAAGATTTTGTCACTAGTGATCTAGTTGGCATCCAATTATTATCAAAAGTAGAAATGGTTAGCCAACAGTTGTCACTGCTCGGTAAAGGAGGAGGAACCGTCTTCAATCGTCCGACAACGGTCCAATTACTTGTTCAACCTGCGTATCGTATTTTTTACGCAGGTAATGAATATGTCAATCAATTAGAACAATTTTTAAAAAATAATCAATCCGTTTATTCGACATATCTTGGATCTGCTTATGCGCTTACAAAGCCTGCATATGTGGGAACATGGCAATTAAATGAAGTTCGTTCTTTTACAAATACATTGACTTCAAAAACAGTTGTTCCAGTTCAGCTCATCGAAGAGCTAGTTATTGAAGATGGATATTCCTATCAACGGGCTAGCGGATTTATGAAAAATTATGTGGGCGAACGAACATTTGAAAAGTCAGTCGACTTTATTTATGAACAACATGGAAGAAGTCTTGTTTTTAAACCAAAATTAAAACGCAATTCAGAAATTCGTTTATTAGATTTTGAAGGGGATTTATTATGTCTCGTTTAGTTTCTTTGGTGGATTGTATAGCAAGGCCAGATGACGGAAAACAACGCTATTATTTGGTTCATCATTTAGAAGGAGTGCGCTGCTATACGCACTCTTTTTTTCAAAAGGAAAATATAGAAGAGACGGAAAGAAAACTTCTTGAATTCGCTGCTTTAAGCCACGATATCGGTAAAGCACATTATGATTGGCAAGCTTATATCAATGGGGAACAAAAAACAGGCCCGAATCATTCCGGTTGTGGAGCGATCTTTTTTTCGTATTTGGCTTATCACTGGCTAAAAATTCGTGGAGAATGGGATGTTTACAAATCGTTATGGTTACAGCTCACCAGAGATATTGCAGATCATCACGGAAGTCTAAAAGGGTTTATAGAAAATGAAGATATTGAAAAAGGTTCCTTTGAAAAAATGGATATGCTTGGGATTCAAGAGTGGATTTATCGGCTATTCCCGATATACGAGGAAGAAGGTGTATCCTTCAATGCTAAAGATTTAAATGATTGGCAATGTGGCATCTTTGAAGATTTAGTAGACGATGCGATTTATGAACTTCATTTAGATAAAAGGAAACTATCACGTACACCTGTTGAAATGATGGATATCATTCAAAGATGGCGAACATTGACAACGGTTCTAATTTCCTCAGACCGTTTTGAAATCCAAAATATTCCTGATAAGCGTGTGGAAAACGAAGAGTGGGATTCGATAGTTGAAAATATTAAAAGTTATTGTAACCAGGGAAATCAACATCCTTTAGCTGATGTTAGGGCTAATGCGCAGAAGGATATCCTAGAACAATGGGAGAAAGTGAGAGATTGTTCTTATTTTGTATTAGAAATGCCAACAGGGTACGGTAAAACGGTGACTGCTTTAAAACTAGCATCGGAAATTGGCAAGACAAAAAAACTTTCTAAAATCATTTATGTTGCACCTTATATATCAATATTAGAGCAAAATGCCGAAGCGATTTTTGAGGCAATCAAAAAAGTACCAATACAGCACCACTCGATGGCAATTCTAAATGAAAAAACATTAGAAGAAAATTCCCAAACAGATAAACATAGTGACTTATATGTGCAAGCGTGGGCAAATGATATTGTATGTACAAGCTTTGTTCAATGGATGAAAGCAATTTTTCCTAGACGTGCTCAAGAGACGTTGCGAAGAGTTTATTTAAAAGATGCTATCGTAATTATTGATGAACCACAAATCATAAATGCCAGTGTGTGGAATTTGTTTTTAGTCGGTTTACAATCAATCGCAGGTCTTTGCAATTTAACGATTATTTTTTGTTCAGCAACCATGCCACCTTTTTACGAAAAATTGAAAGAAATTCCGAAGCAATTATCAATTGGTGCTAAAGAAGAAAATAATCGCTATCAAATCAAGATTGTTGGTGAACAAACGTGTTTCTCTTGTGCAGAAAGGCTTTCTTCCTTAACTGAACCTAGTGGCGCCGCAATTTTAAATACGATTCAAGATGCTATTGATGTGTATGAAAAACTACCATATGAAGAAAATGTAGAAAATTATTTGATTCACGGTTTAATGATTCCTATGCATAAATCAATTCAGTTAAATAAAATAAATACAAGTATTAGCAATCAGAGAGAGAGGCGTACCAATAATCGAATTCGTGTCGTTTCAACACAAATCATTGAAGCGGGTGTTGATTTAAGTTTTCATTACATGTACCGTGCTTTGCCCATTTTACCTTCACTTGTCCAAGCAGCAGGAAGAGTCAATCGCCATCGTGAATTGCCTATCGGAAAAATCGAAACAGGAATATTTTTGAGAGATGAGAAAGACACACGATTCATTTATGATTCGTCCCTATGCCGAATATCCGATGAACTACTTTTTCAAAGGGATGAGTGGTATGAACATGAAATGGATGCACTTGTAAAAAGATTTTACGAGCAAATGTTTACCGAAAATAGTTATGAATCCGTATTACAAGATATTGAAGCAGCTGTAGGAGGTAATTGGGAAAAAGTTTCGCGACATGACGTATTTAAAAGTGACGACTATTATCGACTTCCTCTCTTTATCCCTTTTCAATGGGAAAATGAAAAAAATTGGATCTCTAATCCATTTAAACGACTATTAGAAGAATTCAAGATAGAAAATCCTAAACAGATTTATAATCTTTTTTTAGATAAAAAAACACGGTTAAATTGGTCCTATGCTCAAAATAAACGTTTTAATCTTTTGTTTAATCAATTTGTATTAAACGTCCCTGTAGAAAAAGCATTAAAATTAGCAGAAAATGAAGATTTTATTCAATACAGAGTCCCTTTATTAGAAGATGAATATAGTTATTCTTTAGAAAAAGGATTGAAAATTGCGGGCAATGAGGTAAGCAATTCAATTATTTAGGATGATATGTAAGGGAGGAGCATTAAATGAGAGATGATGTCTATCCCGTTACCGGAACGCATATTTGGTATTACTTCATTTGCAAACGCGAGCTCTGGCTTATGATGCATAGTATTGCACCCGATCAAGAAGATGAAAACATAGATATCGGTCGATTTTTGCATGATTACTATAGTAAACGAGGGAAAGAAGAAGTGGACATTGGCAGCGGGAAAATCGATCGGATTAAGAAAGTTGGCAACGAATTAGTTGTCCAAGAAATAAAGAAAACATCTCGCTTTAAAGAAAGTAGTTATTTTCAACTTTTATTTTACCTAGAGCAACTAAAGCAAATGGGTATTAAAGCTAAGGGCGAGTTATTGTTCACAGAAGAAAAAACAAAAGAGCAAGTTGAATTAACGGATGAAAATAGAGAAAAATTACTCGAAGCTGTTAAAGATATTCAAACATATGCCAAATTGCCTGTACCACCTTCTCCGAAGAAAATAAAATTTTGCAATCGCTGTGCGTATCGTGATTATTGTTGGGCAGGTGAAGATTAATGAAAAAAACGTTATATATAACAAGGAGCGGAGTACTTAAAAGAAAAGAGAACACATTATTTTTTGTTGACGAGGATGGAAAAAGAAAATTTATTCCAGTGGAAGATACGAATGATATTTTTATTTTTTCTGAAATTGATTTAAACACAAAGCTTCTTGATTTTTTAAGCCAAAAAAGTATTTGCGTTCATTTTTTTAACTATTACGGCTATTACACGGGAACTTATTATCCAAGGGAACATTTAAACGCAGGACATGTGATCCTAAAACAATCTGAAGCATATTTAGATAAGAAACTTCGTCTTGATTTAGCAAGGCGGTTTATTTCGGGCTCTATCAACCAAATGAAACAAGTGCTACGGTATTATGCAAATAGAAGAAAAGAAAACAATGAATTGCTTTTAGGCATTATCGAAGAGCTAAATTCATCGCTGTTAAAATTAAATAATGCAGAAACAGTGGAAGAACTTATGGCTTTTGAGGGGCATGCACGAGAAAATTATTATAGAGGTTTTGACGAAATTATTAGAAATGATGATTTCCAGTTTGGTAAGCGAAGCAAACGGCCACCTTTAAATCGTCTCAATGCTTTAATCAGTTTCGGGAATTCTTTATGCTACACAATGATATTAAGTGAAATTTATAAGACTTACCTTGATCCAAGGATTGGCTTTCTCCACTCTACAAATTTTAGAAGATTTTCATTAAATTTAGATGTAGCTGAAATTTTTAAACCTATTATGGTTGACCGATTAATTTTTCAATTAATCAACAAGAGAATGATCACCCAAAAAGATTTTGAAAAAGAACATGGTGGAGGTATTTTATTAAATGATAAAGGAAGGAGAACATTTCTTGAACAAATGGAATCACGAATGAGAACAACTGTAAACCATCGGCATTTGGGTAAGAATGTGTCATATCGAAGACTTATTCGACTAGAGTTATACAAAATCCAAAAACATCTATTGGGCGAAAAACCTTATGAGCCGTATGCCTCTCTTTGGTAAATGGAAAGGGTGCTTTCATTGTTTGTAATACTTGTTTACGATTTTGGGCAAAAAAGAGTTGGCAAGGCGTTGAAAATTTGTCGGAAGTATTTACATTGGGTACAGAATTCGGTGTTTGAAGGGGAAATTTCAAGAGCTAATTTTGTAAAATTAAAAAAAGAATTAGAGAAGTTGTTGGATGCAGAAGAGGACTCAATCATTATATATACCTTTCGCTCTCAGAAATATTCAAAAAGGGAGATAATGGGAAGAGAGAAGGGGAATGTCGATTTTATGATTTGAAGAAATTGTCGTCGATCCTACTCACGACATCAAACCCAGGGGATCGACGACAAAAGGAAAAACAAAGATAATGACAGATATTAAGAGATAATCGCCAATTAAATAGCATTATTGAAATTTATATTTATAGAATAAGTGATTGATAAAAAGTTTAGAGGAGTATATTATTATTGTATTAACGCAATTTTTTTGGGTTTTCATCTTACCTATGAGGAATTGAAACTCCGTGACGGCGCCGTTTTCTTCAATTTGCTTCAGCGTTTTCATCTTACCTATGAGGAATTGAAACTCGCCTGAATACCCGTCCGAATAAAAACATGACGGCCGTTTTCATCTTACCTATGAGGAATTGAAACAACTCTCCAGGTGGAGATGCCTTTGATGGAATCGCCGTTTTCATCTTACCTATGAGGAATTGAAACAAGGTCGATGCAGGGGCAAGAATCGCTGTTGAAGCCGTTTTCATCTTACCTATGAGGAATTGAAACGCGCCCAAAAAGCTGTTGAGATCGGGTTTGCTGATTCCGTTTTCATCTTACCTATGAGGAATTGAAACTGACGACAGCATAGAGTTTTGGGGCATTGAAGAAGAAGTTTTCATCTTACCTATGAGGAATTGAAACGTCGCTTTCTTGTGTGGAATGGATGGTTTAGGAATCAGTTTTCATCTTACCTATGAGGAATTGAAACAGGAGTGATTCAATGCTAAGGGCTGTACCTAAACCTTCGTTTTCATCTTACCTATGAGGAATTGAAACCAGAGTTAGAAACACACTATTGCGACGGTTGCGGTGAGTTTTCATCTTACCTATGAGGAATTGAAACAAAAAGTTGATGTACTGATAAAAGAAGCTAAAGAAAGTTTTCATCTTACCTATGAGGAATTGAAACTACCTTTCCTTTCGGAACCCTCGACCCAAGGCAAATGTTTTCATCTTACCTATGAGGAATTGAAACGAAACCCAATGTTCGAAAATGGTATATATATCTTCTGTTTTCATCTTACCTATGAGGAATTGAAACATGAGAGAGCGGGCTTTTCTTAGATCAGCAACAATTTCGTTTTCATCTTACCTATGAGGAATTGAAACTTGCTCTCACTTTCTTGTTTAGGAGCATCGGCGCTGTCAAGTTTTCATCTTACCTATGAGGAATTGAAACAAAATTGATGAATGAACGCTCGTAACGGGCGTTCATTTGTTTTCATCTTACCTATGAGGAATTGAAACCCCGGACATCTGGTTTCGGCCCACGTTGGGGAACCATGTTTTCATCTTACCTATGAGGAATTGAAACAAGCATGAACACGCACTCGTGATTTTCTATAATTCCGCGTTTTCATCTTACCTATGAGGAATTGAAACTTGAAATGCAGGAATACCAAGCTAATCATTTTGCTGTTTTCATCTTACCTATGAGGAATTGAAACCGTCTAATGTTTGTATAGCTTGTAATAGTTCAGGTAGTTTTCATCTTACCTATGAGGAATTGAAACTGTTCCGATCAGCAAACATGCCGGAAGGCGTTGAAGTTTTCATCTTACCTATGAGGAATTGAAACAAAACTCAATTTCATAATGAACGCCTGCTATTTTTATTTGTTTTCATCTTACCTATGAGGAATTGAAACAAACATGAAGAAGAAATAGAGTCTATCAGAAATGATGTTTTCATCTTACCTATGAGGAATTGAAACACTATAATCCAGGCACGAAACGGGCAGATATCCAAGTTTTCATCTTACCTATGAGGAATTGAAACATGAATAGGGCTGACTTTCCGGTTATTCGTGAGTTTGGGTTTTCATCTTACCTATGAGGAATTGAAACGCTGGCATGTGTAAGCCTCCTTTCAGATAGATTCCGTTTTCATCTTACCTATGAGGAATTGAAACGAGCAATCCCAAATGCCATAGAACGCTTCTTTGAGCGTTTTCATCTTACCTATGAGGAATTGAAACCTATATGCCAACCAATCTTTCTATTTCGCTATTGTCGTTTTCATCTTACCTATGAGGAATTGAAACTCTGTTGGTAGTTCTTCTCGTTTCCATTTTTCATACAGTTTTCATCTTACCTATGAGGAATTGAAACAGGGAGTCAGAGGACTTAAAGGATTGGGCTGTTGAAACGTTTTCATCTTACCTATGAGGAATTGAAACGTTGGAGATGCTGCAACTGGTGCTAATATGCCAATGTCGTTTTCATCTTACCTATGAGGAATTGAAACATGCGTGATGATGGTCTATGCCGAGTATGCGGAGGCGTTTTCATCTTACCTATGAGGAATTGAAACACGGTAAGAAAGTTGAAAAACCTAAAGAAGAAGCAGGTTTTCATCTTACCTATGAGGAATTGAAACACCACCGAAATAAATTAATGGAGATTTACTCATTCGTTTTCATCTTACCTATGAGGAATTGAAACTATTTCACTTCAAGCGATGCTCGTTTTTGTTCTTTTTGTTTTCATCTTACCTATGAGGAATTGAAACAACGTTTGTTCAAAGATTGCCACCGCCTTCCTTTGTGTTTTCATCTTACCTATGAGGAATTGAAACCTCCAATCCGAAACGCTGTTAATGCAGCCAGAGAACGTTTTCATCTTACCTATGAGGAATTGAAACAACAGAGAAATAGTAAGCAGGAACGGCAGGCATCGCGTTTTCATCTTACCTATGAGGAATTGAAACCCATCAACATAAACATAGGCTAAGAGACGGCCATATGTTTTCATCTTACCTATGAGGAATTGAAACCGGTATAACAGTTTTCAAACAGTGAATCATTCAGTATGTTTTCATCTTACCTATGAGGAATTGAAACACAGTGAATGTAACACGTGCCGCCACTTCACCGTCATGTTTTCATCTTACCTATGAGGAATTGAAACCTATTCGATTGATTGTAATTGTGGATGGATTCTGTTCGTTTTCATCTTACCTATGAGGAATTGAAACGTATTCATGGGCTGGCGTGGACTCAAGACTGTACGTTGGTTTTCATCTTACCTATGAGGAATTGAAACTATATTTATAGAAATACGTCTAGATCAGGTCGCTCAGTTTTCATCTTACCTATGAGGAATTGAAACCACGATCGAAATCGCTGAAACTGAAGGTTTGGCTGGTTTTCATCTTACCTATGAGGAATTGAAACTTGGAAATATCGTTTCGATTCCAACGGCGATTGACAAGTTTTCATCTTACCTATGAGGAATTGAAACATTGCCTGTTTTTCTGTAAGCCAAATGGTTCGCTTAGGTTTTCATCTTACCTATGAGGAATTGAAACCGTACTAATTGAAGGCATTAAGTTTGGGGTATACTGTTTTCATCTTACCTATGAGGAATTGAAACATGTTGTATAGTCGTTAGTTGAGAGTCCTTTTCCGTGTTTTCATCTTACCTATGAGGAATTGAAACAATGCCTTTAAAGCTGATGCTATTCTGTCTTTTAAAGGTTTTCATCTTACCTATGAGGAATTGAAACAATATTACGGACGTACGTTCGCCCGCGCGCGCCGCCGTTTTCATCTTACCTATGAGGAATTGAAACTTAGATTTTTTTGGAAATTATGTCGGATGATAGATTCTAGTTTTCATCTTACCTATGAGGAATTGAAACATGGCCATGTCATTGCGCCGGATGTTGCTATACGCAAAGTTTTCATCTTACCTATGAGGAATTGAAACACTTTCGCTGATTCGAGATATTCTTTTAATGTTATGTTTTCATCTTACCTATGAGGAATTGAAACTCCGGAGATTGCAGATGAATTAAAGCGGAGCCAAGCAGTTTTCATCTTACCTATGAGGAATTGAAACCAGAATATGGAAAATATATGCCGGAGGCAGCGCATGCGTTTTCATCTTACCTATGAGGAATTGAAACACCTACCGGACCTGTAAGAGCAGTAAATGCCGGTCCTGTTTTCATCTTACCTATGAGGAATTGAAACACGGTCTTTTAGGTGCTTACGAGGACCAGAAAGAAGGTTTTCATCTTACCTATGAGGAATTGAAACCTGTTGCAAATGGAATTATCAATGACATGATCCGTGTTTTCATCTTACCTATGAGGAATTGAAACCAAGAGGATTGCGTTTCCAGGTCTTTTCCCTTGCCTGGTTTTCATCTTACCTATGAGGAATTGAAACTGCTGTAGGTGAACACAATGGAAAATACTTCTTTGCGTTTTCATCTTACCTATGAGGAATTGAAACATAGCCAGACAGTTGGCTATCAGTGCGAAATTGAAGTTTTCATCTTACCTATGAGGAATTGAAACTCTCTCATGGCCAGCATGATTGATGATACCGACTGGCGTTTTCATCTTACCTATGAGGAATTGAAACAAATCTTGATATATCAACGTATTTACTTCAAATACTGTTTTCATCTTACCTATGAGGAATTGAAACTCTTTTGACTGTGTTTGAATTAGAGCCGTCAATATTGGTTTTCATCTTACCTATGAGGAATTGAAACACATTTAAAAAGTTTGCATAAACGCCGAAAGCCCGGATGTTTTCATCTTACCTATGAGGAATTGAAACTCAATCAAATCAGGGCCATTAAGAACGTTAAGTTTGTTTTCATCTTACCTATGAGGAATTGAAACTTCGAAATTAAAAAGCGCACCATCAACAATCCGGACGTTTTCATCTTACCTATGAGGAATTGAAACCCGTCCATCACTCATTGATGGCCACCTCCTTAATATTGTTTTCATCTTACCTATGAGGAATTGAAACATGCTACATATACCGCGCAGCAGTATTTCAAAAATTGTTTTCATCTTACCTATGAGGAATTGAAACCTGAAGGTGGAGGAAGCGCAATTGGTCAGGTTGTGGTTTTCATCTTACCTATGAGGAATTGAAACTGTGATAAGGCCTAAAAATAAAAAGGCATTGCGTTTCGTTTTCATCTTACCTATGAGGAATTGAAACATACACTTGTGTCTCCTACTGGCGATGAGGACGACGGTTTTCATCTTACCTATGAGGAATTGAAACCCGTTTTCTAACATCCAATAATACTCTTTGGATATACCGTTTTCATCTTACCTATGAGGAATTGAAACCGATATGGAGGGATTAGATGACGACGACATCGAAATGGTTTTCATCTTACCTATGAGGAATTGAAACTCAGGCAGGCGCTAGAACTTATCAAGGCTTTATCTCTCGGTTTTCATCTTACCTATGAGGAATTGAAACATGCTGAGGGCATTCAGACGCTTGCCGTCAGTCCCGGTTTTCATCTTACCTATGAGGAATTGAAACCGTTAATGTTTCGATACTGACCAGTGCGTAAAGCTAGGTTTTCATCTTACCTATGAGGAATTGAAACCCGCCGAGCTCACCATCTGCCCACATAAGCAATTCTAGTTTTCATCTTACCTATGAGGAATTGAAACAGAGCAAAGGCTTGGTAGGGAATTGACTGAACTTGAGTTTTCATCTTACCTATGAGGAATTGAAACACACATTCCAAGCTCAGATGAATTTTAACACAAGTGAGTTTTCATCTTACCTATGAGGAATTGAAACGCCGATTTGTATCAAGTTTTTAACCAAGAACAAAAGTTTTCATCTTACCTATGAGGAATTGAAACCTTGTCTAAAAGCGACAATATTAGTTCTGATGATGTGTTTTCATCTTACCTATGAGGAATTGAAACATCGCTGAATCGAGTATCCTTTTCAGTGCCGCCTTCTGTGTTTTCATCTTACCTATGAGGAATTGAAACCTGTTTTGGATACTTCCTTGTGGTCAGTTGGCCAGGTTTTCATCTTACCTATGAGGAATTGAAACATTGCAAAACTTAAAGAAATGATGAACAATCGTCAAAGTTTTCATCTTACCTATGAGGAATTGAAACACACAATGGTGGAACCGGATGACAAAGTTGAGTCTGGTTTTCATCTTACCTATGAGGAATTGAAACTCTCTCGGTGTGTTTCCCTCTGACGCTGTTTATAAGTTTTCATCTTACCTATGAGGAATTGAAACCACTTACGACGGTGTTCTGGCTGGTAAAGCGTATTTAGTTTTCATCTTACCTATGAGGAATTGAAACAGATTATAAATTTTGGCATCCGTTATAGCAGCGTCCTCGTTTTCATCTTACCTATGAGGAATTGAAACATTGATGAAATGAGCGACTGACTGTAAACTAGCAGTCCGTTTTCATCTTACCTATGAGGAATTGAAACCTTAATACTATCAATAATCGCATGGTGGATGAGTTTGTTTTCATCTTACCTATGAGGAATTGAAACCCGGGAAAATCAGAATTGTGGATACGATTGAGGACCTGTTTTCATCTTACCTATGAGGAATTGAAACGCCTGTTCTTTGGTCCGCTCGTGATAATCATGTCCGTCGTTTTCATCTTACCTATGAGGAATTGAAACAAAAGTCCTTCTTGCAGTCAGTCCAAGTTTCGTAAGTTTTCATCTTACCTATGAGGAATTGAAACCAAGGCTTGATATTGCCTTGACGCAAATGATGCTGGAAGTTTTCATCTTACCTATGAGGAATTGAAACGCTGAACAAGCTGAAAAAGAAACCCTTGAATCGCTGTTTTCATCTTACCTATGAGGAATTGAAACGACAAATTTAGAAAAGATAACCGTTCTAAAATGCAAAGTTTTCATCTTACCTATGAGGAATTGAAACGCCGTCTTTGGTGGTTTTGGTACAGCAGTCATATGTAGTTTTCATCTTACCTATGAGGAATTGAAACGCCGTCTTTGGTGGTTTTGGTACAGCAGTCATATGTAGTTTTCATCTTACCTATGAGGAATTGAAACCCTCTACATGTTATAGAATACCTCCAAGAACGCTATGGTTTTCATCTTACCTATGAGGAATTGAAACGAAACCACGACAACTTCGCCAACTCTCAATATGACAGTTTTCATCTTACCTATGAGGAATTGAAACGAAACCACGACAACTTCGCCAACTCTCAATATGACAGTTTTCATCTTACCTATGAGGAATTGAAACCATTTTGTCATTGCGTGCAACATTGCGCAAAGCATTGTTTTCATCTTACCTATGAGGAATTGAAACGAAAGTTCATCAAACAAGTCCACAAAGACGCCAATCGGTTTTCATCTTACCTATGAGGAATTGAAACTCTTGAAACCGTCTATCGTGTTTTTTGGAACAATGGTTTTCATCTTACCTATGAGGAATTGAAACCATAAATCTGATAAAAAAATGGGACGTTAACGGTTCAAGTTTTCATCTTACCTATGAGGAATTGAAACACGAGAAGGAAAACAGCTGGTATCGGTTTGTAGAAGTTTTCATCTTACCTATGAGGAATTGAAACCATCAAAAGCCTAACTAAAGAAACTGAAGAAATCGGTTTTCATCTTACCTATGAGGAATTGAAACAGTAAAGCTACCTCATCGATGGCCAATAAAATATAAGGTTTTCATCTTACCTATGAGGAATTGAAACTCCTTTGTTCGTGATTCTGCCAAATAGGCATGGTGTCGTTTTCATCTTACCTATGAGGAATTGAAACAAAGACGACACGCAAACGGGCGATACATTTGTTTAGTTTTCATCTTACCTATGAGGAATTGAAACCAGGATCAATACGTCCGCCGAGCTCACCATCTGCCCACGTTTTCATCTTACCTATGAGGAATTGAAACAAATATTTGAAGCGAGAATGCCACTAACAAATCCCTGTTTTCATCTTACCTATGAGGAATTGAAACCAAGCTGTTTTGAAGTCAAAAGGGTATTAGGAGGGCTTGTTTTCATCTTACCTATGAGGAATTGAAACTACTACGATAAACATACGTTACACATGGCGTACTTGTTTTCATCTTACCTATGAGGAATTGAAACAAGGATATGCTTGATTACGTCTGGGAAATGCTCTCAGTTTTCATCTTACCTATGAGGAATTGAAACTCCAATGGCAATTGTAAGAGGTGACGGAGTGTGATCGTTGTTTTCATCTTACCTATGAGGAATTGAAACCGGTTCAAGGAAAATAGGAACATCAGTTTCCAAAATGTTTTCATCTTACCTATGAGGAATTGAAACAGGCCATATTTGTAATTACCATCTGCCGTTAGATGTGTTTTCATCTTACCTATGAGGAATTGAAACCAAATCAGAAAAAATTGGAGACTATTCTTACACACTCGTTTTCATCTTACCTATGAGGAATTGAAACACTGAATTTGTTTGGCTAGCTTTTGCGTAATTCTATGTTTTCATCTTACCTATGAGGAATTGAAACAGGCACATAATTCGCCCGATCGCATTCCGGAAAAAGGTTTTCATCTTACCTATGAGGAATTGAAACAAACCGAACTAACTAACCTTCAAAACGGCGACATAAGTTTTCATCTTACCTATGAGGAATTGAAACAAGACACATCTTTGAAGACTGAACACTTTGAAGAAGTTTTCATCTTACCTATGAGGAATTGAAACCCTTTAACCGGATTCGGAGGCCCGTCTGCCATGCAGTTTTCATCTTACCTATGAGGAATTGAAACTACGAACTTGCAAGCCTTAGAAAAGAGTCGCCACGCGTTTTCATCTTACCTATGAGGAATTGAAACGCAAGTGAAGCCGCAGAGCAGTTGGCAAGATTGTGCGTTTTCATCTTACCTATGAGGAATTGAAACTCGTGAAGGAGATTATTTCACGAAAATCTACAGTTTAGTTTTCATCTTACCTAAGAGGAATTGAAACTATGAAACTAGCGAAGCAGGCACGTCGTAATTATTCGTTTTCATCTTACCTAAGAGGAATTGAAACTAACCATAAATTCGTGCAAATCGTGGTCAAATTCTACGTTTTCATCTTACCTATGAGGAATTGAAACAGAAGATATACTCTATCGTTATTACTAGGTGGAAATATGACAGGTTGTTAAAACCACTTATCAAAATAAATTTCTATGTGAAAAGTTTGTGAATTTTTTCAATTTTGTGGGGGGATTTACCAAAATATGTCGAATATACTATGTCGAATATACTGTCGAATATACTATTATAAACACATTTAAAAATTACAAATTGTTAAGTTGGTTGTTTTTGAGTAGCATCGAACCAGTTTTATCTTCCGCAAACGTTTGTTTAAATCTATTTGGATCTTTAGCTAAAAGAAATTGGATTTAAAACGTCAAAAAAGGATGTGAATTAATGGATATAAAAGAATTAATTGGGAGAACGTCATTATTATCCTCCTCTCTAGAATGTCGAACGATAACCCCCTTACTTATGCACGGGGGAGATAAAGAAAAGCGTAGAGACAAGGAACAGCCTGCTAGCTCACAATTAAGGATCCCTTCGATAAAAGGGGTTATTCGTTATTGGTTTCGGGCACTCGAAACGGATTTAGAAACAATGTATAAACGAGAAGTAGAACTTTTTGGGGGTTCAAGCGACAACGCCCTCAAATCAAGACTTATTTTAACGTTTGATAAACAAGTAGTGTCAAAGAAACTGGAAAAAGTATTACCGCATCGCTCGAAAAGTTTTTCGACTTATAGTATTTCGCCCGATACTTCATTTACATTACATATTAAAGCGTACAAAAAGAATGAGGAATATTTTGAAGAACTTTTAACTTATGTAAAATTAAGTTTATATTTGGGAGGATTTGGTCAGCGATCCCGTCGTGGATTCGGTTCAATTGAATTCGTTGATGAAACTTTTTCAACTCCCGAAACTTGGCTTCAGAACGTACAATCATTAATTCAAAAAGTATCCGCTCTACCTGTTTCGCTTAAATCTGAACAATTAATAGTAAACAAGAAAACTACAGTTATAGGGCATCCACAATTACAAGCAGTTCATATTGGAAAAGCGCATAAAGTAGCGAATGATGTACTTCAAAATATTAATCAAGCAAGTCATGACGTTGCAAAAAAATTTGAGGGAATATTAGGTTCGCATGATCCCCGCTATGCTTCCCCAATTATTGGTTCTGTAAAAAAAATAGGGAAGGAATTTTATCCGATTGTGACAGAAGTGAAAGCAAAAAATGAGAACCCACGATATAATGACGCAAAAATGGTATTTTTAGAGAAAGTAGGTGTGCAGCTGTGAAGACATATTTATTTGTGTATAGTATTGGGCCTGTTCAGTCATTTATTGCTGCTGCACGAAAAACAGAGGATTTTTGGAGTAGCAGTTATCTTTTATCCTATCTAAATGAAAAAACAATACGAGCTGCTTTAGAAAGTAAGCAACATAATGTAAAATTATTGTCCCCAGCGGTAACTATCGAACAATTAGATGAACAAATGGGAGGTGGTTCTGCTGATGTTGCAGCATTACCGAATCGTTTTTTACTTCGATTAGATGCTAACCAAGATTTGGATGTAATCTCTTTTGCAAAACAACTTGAACAAAGGACGATTGTTACGTTTCAAGAATTGGCAACTGATGCAATTAATAAAGTATTTGGGACATTAAATGAACATCAATATATAAAACGTTTAGCAGATAAACAACTCTCGGAATTTGTAGAAATATTTTGGGCGTTTGAAGAATGGACAAACAAAGTAGAGAACGCTTCTTATAATAATATACGTCTAACTGTAGAAAAACGGTTAGCCTCTGTAAAAAATAATCGTATATTTACTATCCAAGCACAAAATGCTCTTGTTTGTACTGTTTGTGGGAGTCGTGAAGCTTTAAATACTGGGGACATTTCGGATTCGACGATTGTTCAAAAAAATGTGGTTAAAGACAAAGATGCGCGTATTAAAGATAATGAACGACTTTGTGCAGTTTGCTTAACGAAACGTTTAGCCCGCGGAATATTTAAGGAAAGATTTGAAAAGGAAAAGCAACTTTTTCAACCGTTTCCATCTGTTTTTGATTTTGCAACGCAAAGCAACCCATATTATGCCATTATCATGATGGATGGGGATGATATGGGCAAATGGATATCAGGAATTGATAATAAAATTTTATCAGGTTTTAAAAATATCGATGAAGCTTATCATGAAGAAATTAGTCGCAGACTAACTGTATTTTCAGGGCAAAGTGTTCCTAACATCGTGAAGCAATCGAAAGGGCGATTAGTTTATGCCGGTGGCGACGATGTGTTGGCTTTTGTTCCTCTTGATGAATTATTATCTATGATTCAATCACTACGAGAGGTATTTAGTTCTGAAAACGGATTAGATATGAAAGCTACAGCGTCGATGGGAGTTGTTATTGCACACAAAAAAGAGCCATTACAGAGGGTGTTAACTACTGTTCGTGAGTTAGAAGGTAAAGCGAAAGCATATAAAAATAACGTTCAGCAAAAAGATGCTGTAGCATTTGGATTAATTTCAAAAAGCGGACAAATAAGACGGGCAATTGTTCCATGGTATTTAGATGAAAAAAAGCAACTTTCAGTCATTGAAATAATGATTCGATTACGCGAAGTACTAGGTGAAACTTTATCTTCAACATTTTTATATCATTTTTATGATGCCTTTTCGCCTATAATGCCTCAAGGAGAAAAAGCTGATTTAGCACAGGAAATCATTGACTTAGAGTTCCGTCGTTTAATTAGTCGCGCTTCAAAAAATCTGAATCAAAATGAGTTAAATAGTTTAACAGAAGATTTATTAAAAATATATTCAATATCACTAACATTTGTAGGATTTTTACATTTGTTAGAGATTATTCGATTTATGTCAGGGAAAATAGCGCGAAAGGAGGAAGACCAATGAAACTTATTTTAAGGCCGGTTGATACATTTACCTTCCGTGATCACCGTGACTTTAACGCTGGAGAAAATACAGCAGGTTTTAGTTTCCCTTTTCCGACACCGTCTACACTTTACGGAGCATTACGAAGTGCATATATTTATTATCATTCAGATTTTGATACATTTGCAAGAGGGGCGGACAAAGGGGTAAAAGAATGGATGGGGACTCCAAGTTCATATGGTAGATTTCAAGTATTAGGTACATTTATTGAACATAGGGGAGAAGTTTATTTACCGGTTCCAATGGATATGCAAATTATTTCTAATGAAAATAAAGATACCGGTGAAGTAAACGAATATGCTGTTCCACTGTCACTTATAAAGGAAAAACCAAAATCATCTGACGAAAAAAGTTACCGCTTAATAGCAAAACATGACGGTAAATCGTCGTCAGCCAAAGGAGCTTATATATCATTAACTAATTACAAAAAATTGAACTTCGGTGAAGTAGAACAAGCCCCTGTTTATCGTTTAAACACTTGGATAGTAGCCGAGGAAAAAACAGGTATTTTTCGGGATAATTTTACTAGACGTACCAAAGAGAGTATGTTTTATCAACTTTTGATATACCGCTTTAAGAATGAGAAAGAAACAACATTTACTACATATTTAAGTGATGCTCCTTCATTTGAAAAAGTAAGATTTGCACGGGTAGGTCGAAAGGGTCGTCCGTGGATTATAGAGACAAAGGACGACAATTTATCAATCCTAACAGAGCGATACCGTGAAAAGATAGAAAAAGAGATACGACAATCAGGAATAGCTAAACTTATGTTTTTAACACCCACTTTTTTCGAAAATGGTACGTATCCTCTCATTGAAGGTGAACAAAAGTTGTCGATTAGTCGTGATTTAGAATTGGAAGTTATTACAATTGCAACAGATCGACCTGAAGTCATCGGAGGTTTTGATATCGTTAAAAAGCGACCAAAACCAAGGAAAAATGTCATTTCCGAGGGTACGGTAATTTATGTGAAGGTACCTGAAGATAAAGTTAGCTTACTTATTGAAACGGCACAGTTACATATTTTAACTGATGATAGGAATCGTGAAGGATATGGATTGTGCACATTGACATCCGGAAAAATTAACTATGAGGGGGTATTATAATGTTTTCAAATTCAAATTTATTTTTATTACACGCTGTAACTTCGGTACACGTAGGAAGTGGAAGTGAACTAGGTATTGTTGATTTACCGATTCAACGAGAAAAACATACAGGGTTCCCTAAAATTGAAAGCTCTAGTTTAAAAGGGGCAATTCGTGCCAGCAATCAAAGTAGTGAAGAGGTTAATTTGATTTTTGGAAAGAAGAAAGATGAGACAAGTGATGATATCGCAAGTGCAGTGTCTTTTAGTGATGCTCGAACATTACTATTTCCTGTCAAATCAATGCGCAATATTTTCGCATATGTAACTTGTCCTGCAGTATTAAAACGGTTTAATTACGAATGTAATACATATGATCATGCTATTTCTTTACCAGTTCCCGAAGCGGAGACGTGTTCATCAGAAAAGGTGCAAGTAGGAGATAAAAAGCACGTTGTTCTTGAAGAATATGCGTATAAAATTCGAGTTAATGAGATTACTATGCAATTAGCCGAAAAATTAGAAAAAGTTTTATTTGGTGAAGAAAACCAAGGCCATTTAAAAGAGCGTTTAGTTATTCTGTCAGATGATGATTTTACGGACTTTGTAAAGTTATCAACTGAAGTGAATCCTAGAATCCGTGTTAGTCCGGAAACCGGTACAGTTAAGGATCGGGCACTTTTTTACGAGGAAAATGTTCCCCCAGAAACAGTGTTCTATTCATTTGTATTTGCAAGTCATACTCGTGTAAAAGAAGAAGATAAAATTGACGCAAATGAAGTGATGGAAAAACTGACAAGTGGGGAATTATTTCCGGAAGTATTTCAATTA
The DNA here is from genome assembly GCF_003097615.1 of Pueribacillus theae. NCBI lineage: Bacteria > Bacillati > Bacillota > Bacilli > Caryophanales > Bacillaceae > Pueribacillus > Pueribacillus theae. The sequence goes on along the minus strand of NZ_QCZG01000003.1, from coordinate 108,458 downwards.
GGTGGAAATAGTACGTTAGGACGTGGTGTACTTCGTCGTACGTTTATTAAGGAGGTGTAAAGAAAAATGGTTAATCAAAGCATTCATTTAGTCGAGAGTGGTCGAGCGAAATTTGCTTATGACATGGTAAAGCAATTAATGAAGAACAATAACAGTAAAAAAGAGGAAGTGCGTTCATATATTAAACGGTTGCCACTTATGATCCAAACGAACGGATTAGGACAAGCCCTTGCATTCTATTATTCTAAAGAAAAAGAACATCAAGATATTTATAAAGTGATTTCTACTTGGTTTTCCCCAAAAGAAAAACATACATTTATTACGATTGATGAAGAACTAATTTATGCAATTACTAAGATGAATCGGAGTACATATCGAATGATAACGAACGAGGTAATTGAATTGTTAATTTGGATGCGTCGTTTCGCAGATGGATACATGAAAAGAAGTGGTGGTTCACAATGACATATTTCCATCCTAAAGATTTAATGGATGTTTATCATATTGGAACGACGAAATCACAAGAACATGTCGAGCATCTAGCATATAAATTGAATTATTTTATTGAGGCAAAAAGGGATGCTAAAGGAAAATTACAGTTTGATAAACAGAAGCAACCCATATCAATTAATTTTCATTCTACTCAATTAGTTGAACAAATGTTAGATTATCGCCTGCGTCAGTTAACCTATTTATCACAACAACAAATCGTACGGATTCATGAGGGACAGCTCATATCTCAACTCGTTCATGGCCTTGGGACTAGTCATGTTACTAACACAGCGATGACGATTCATCATGTGTACGGTATACCGTATTTACCCGCTTCATCAGTGAAAGGGATTGTACGTCATTGGTTTTTACAAACATTTTTAAAAGGGAATGAGAAACTTGTTGAAGAAAAGATTGAGCGTTCTGAAAACGAAGAAAAGCTTTACAAGGTTTATGAAGATGTTTTTGGGAGTCAAGAAAATAGGGGAAAAGTCAATTTTTTTGATGTATACATCCCATCTGGAACATTAATTCCGGATGTCATGACGGTTCATTTCGGAAACTATTATAGTAGTAAAGGTAAATCACCAGCTTCTGATGATAACCGTCTAAAACCAATACCGTTTTATGTTCTTAAATCTGATGCTCCTATCGAATTTGCTTTTTCAATTCAAAAATTACGTAAAACGAATTCATGTTTTTCTTTTGAAGAACTCGCAGAGATTGTTAGTGATTGGTTAAAAAATGCTTTATCAGAAATGGGCATTGGTTCCAAAACAGCAAGTGGTTATGGCAGATTTAGCAAGTGGAAAGATGTAACGAAAGAAAAAATTGTTAATTTAAAACAAGAATTGGAACGGGAACGGGAAGAACGAGTTAAGGCTGAGATAGAAAAAGCGGAAGCCCAAAAACAGACGGTTTTATTAAATTCAATGACAGAAGAAGAAAAACTTGTTTACTATATTAGTCACCTAAATGCGAATAATGAGCAAGATAGACAAGACAGTAAAGGGAAATATTACGATTCGGTAATGAAATTAAAAAACATTGAGGCGGCGAAAGCACTAAAGGTATATTGGAAACAAACGAAAGATTGGGTAGAAAAACCAAAACCGAAGAAAAAGCAAGAAGTAAAAGTTATGCAACTTAGGAAACTTTTAGGCGAGCTATAGTATTTAGCTTATTATAGGCTAATATTGAATGACATATGCAGGGGTGTAAGAAGGCCTACTAATGAGGTGGTTTTTATTAAAGTTTTATTTGTAACGGTCGGAGGTTCAGATAAGCCTATTGTCAAGTCAATTAATAAACATAAACCAGATTATGTTTATTTTCTAGCGACAGAAGACGTGGGCTCTCAATCTGGAAGTAGGAAAACAGTCGATGGGGAAGGACTCGTATGTCAAGATTATAGTGATGAAAAACGTTATAGTATCGTGACCCAAACGGATTTAGAAGAAAAACAGTATGAAATAACTATTGTTGAATCCGATAATCCTTATAGTATTTATTCACGATTTATACAATTGATATCTAGACATATTGAAAAAAGGGATCGTGTTATTGCTGACTATACAGGGGGAACAAAATCAATGTCAGCAGGGCTAGTATTGGCTGCCGTAGAATTTCCTGAGTGTGAACTGTCGATTGTTACCGGTAACCGAGTTGATCTAATTAAAGTTAAAAGTGGAATGGAAAGAATTAAGAAATTGCCTCGAAATGCTGTATATATTCAAAGGCAGTTTCATTTATGCGAATCCCTTATTACCCAAAGAAATTATGATTCAGCACATAAAGTTTTAGATAATTTAAGTGTAGATGAATACATCGAAGAACAATCGTTTTCTCGGTTGTATTATTTAACGAAAGCTTTTGATGACTGGGATAAGTTTAATTATCATGCTGCAGCAGAAAAGATAGATATGTATAAGAAGGATGAATTAATAACTCCTTTTAATGTATTAGTGAAAAAATTGGTAAAAACAGTAGAGTGGTTTGAAAACTGGAGTCCTCAGCAGAAAAGAAACCCGCCAGGTTCGGGTTTTTTACTTGTATATGATTTGTTAACAAACGCTGAAAGAAAGGCTTCACATCAACTTTATGATGATGCAATTTCACGTCTTTATCGAGCAGTAGAAATGTATGAACAATTTTGTCTTATGACTAGTGAACTAAGATTAAATACGTCAGATCTAGATGTCGAAAGGCTACCAAAGGATCTTCGAACATATTATGAAATTAAGAGCGATGAAAGAGAAAAAAAAGTTAAAATCTCTTTAAAAGAAGGATATGACTTATTAAAAAATCTTGATCATCCTGTAGGTAAAGTTTGGGGTAACTGGGAAAAAAAGATTTTAGATATCTTACAAAAGAGAAATCATAGCTACTTAGCTCATGGTAATAAGCCACTTTTAAAAGTTGACTATCTTGAAATGAAAAAGATTGTTTGGGATTTTATTAATGAATGTGATCAATCAATGAAGTTTAAAGAAGGTCTAAAGGAATATGAGCAATTACCAAGAAGCTTATAATAATAGGAACTAAGGGTGCTATAATCATATCGAATTAGGAAGTATTAATTTATTGAGTCTGAGTCGATATTTTCGATAGAAAAAAAGTTAATTGCATTGGGTGCAAAAGTAAGTTATTTCATATACATTTCGTTCACAAAAATATTCCAATAGAGAAATCATTGGATTAGAAAAAGGGCATGTTGATTTTTCCATTTAAATATGTCGTCGATCCGTCTCATGACATTAACTGTAGGAGATCGACGACAAAAATTTTAAAAATGAGCGATAAAAGTAGTGCTATCAAGCCATTCAAAAAAAATAAAAGGTTACCTAACCTTTTATAAATGCTACTATAACATTAACAAATCTTTTATTTATCGGAGTTTCCATCTTACCTATGAGGAATTGAAACATCCATGTGGCAACGGAATCAGTATCAGCTGATTCAGTTTCCATCTTACCTATGAGGAATTGAAACCAAGTCAGATGACATTGACAATATGAGTCAGGAAGAGTTTCCATCTTACCTATGAGGAATTGAAACTCAGCATTTGCCGGTCAATGAATCAGGCTGGCATGCGGTTTCCATCTTACCTATGAGGAATTGAAACAATCAATAATGATATAGTTTCAAAAACGTGTGTTAGGTTTCCATCTTACCTATGAGGAATTGAAACATGATATTCAAGTTGGCAGACGTGCTAGGAAGGATTGTTTCCATCTTACCTATGAGGAATTGAAACCGAGTCCAGTTGATTTCGCGATCAACTCTAAAGTGGGTTTCCATCTTACCTATGAGGAATTGAAACTTGGATGCTGGCGGTAAAGGAGGCGGCTTTTTCTCACGTTTCCATCTTACCTATGAGGAATTGAAACCTCAGAATTGAAAACGGAAAATTAAAACTTGAATTGCGTTTCCATCTTACCTATGAGGAATTGAAACGAGACGAGTTAAACCAGGTGCCTAGCGAGCCTTTTAGTTTCCATCTTACCTATGAGGAATTGAAACAATCCTTTTCTTTCAAGCCGTTTCCAACCGCGCCGGGTTTCCATCTTACCTATGAGGAATTGAAACTCAACTGGATCGCCTTTAGCCGTGGACCATTCGACATCGTTTCCATCTTACCTATGAGGAATTGAAACTTGGTTTCTTACTTGTCCAAACGAGAGAATATTAGTTCGTTTCCATCTTACCTATGAGGAATTGAAACAAAGCCAATGAGTCAGTAAGAATAAATGATGAAACAAAGTTTCCATCTTACCTATGAGGAATTGAAACCCGATGACGAAGTAGCAGAAGCTGCCTTGCGTGCGTGTTTCCATCTTACCTATGAGGAATTGAAACTTGAAGAGGCAACCACTTTCCCAAACGGGAAGCATGAGTTTCCATCTTACCTATGAGGAATTGAAACATGTTTCTAACTCAATTTCAATCGGCTGATATTGCAGTTTCCATCTTACCTATGAGGAATTGAAACTAACTCGATTCTGCCATCTGGCAATGAGTCGTTTCGTGTTTCCATCTTACCTATGAGGAATTGAAACATGGTTTTCACGAAACAACTTTTTCAATTTGGAGAAGTTTCCATCTTACCTATGAGGAATTGAAACTGGCGACGGATCTAACGAACAGCTGCAAAATGTTTCGTTTCCATCTTACCTATGAGGAATTGAAACCATATTGCTCTGAACCGTCTATATAATAAAATTTTAGTTTCCATCTTACCTATGAGGAATTTAAACTGTAGTTAAAACAAAAGAAGGTCAAACTTCTGTTTGTTTCCATCTTACTTATGAGGAATTGAAACCAAAGTTTAAAGAACCGAACGGACAGTTAATCATTGTTTCCATCTTACCTATGAGGAATTGAAACGACAACAAGGCGAGTCATTCAACCTTCCTACACAGCGGTTTCCATCTTACCTATGAGGAATTGAAACAAGCGATTGCGGATGTGGACCTTGTTGTTTTTGACGACGTTTCCATCTTACCTATGAGGAATTGAAACCAGCAAGCGCACGGGAATTAAACCGGGTCGTACAAGGTTTCCATCTTACCTATGAGGAATTGAAACATATAACTGAAAATCTCGCTGAAAAAGTCGCCAACTCGTTTTCATCTTACCTATGAGGAATTGAAACGTAGCCGGCCGTTTCAGCGCGGTCTAGCATGTTGAGTTTTCATCTTACCTATGAGGAATTGAAACAACGTTGCCTTTCAGGTATGCTTTGTAAAAAGTCATGTTTACATCTTACCTAAGAGGGATTGAAACCACTAGACACCTAACTCTCGCTCTTGCCTAATCTTCTGTTTCCATCTTACCTATGAGGAATTAAGTCAGAATGTATTTACATAAATGGACATCCATGTTACTTATCATTAATCAATAGTAATATATCACTAAAAGGGGAAAATCATGAACCAAACAGAATCAATCATTCAAATAGACGCTGAAACTAAACATGAAAACACACATTATAACGATTATGCCATCGTCGTCCATGCCATTAAGCAAAGGTTGAAAAGGCACACAAACATATCGTTTCATATGTATAAAGATGATGAAAATGAAGAAGAAATATGGGACGTTGTGGAGGATGATCTAACCAACAATTCGTCTGAGGTGGAGCTCGTTTCACATGTCTATGATTGTATTGAAACGAAATCGATTCACTTAGAAAGGGCAGGAGGACAGCCGAATTTTCTAATCAAAAATTCTTTGTCAAATTCCGTGTATTATTATCCGAAATACAAAGTCGCCTTAGCGAGAATACCAGTTTTTCAAGCGCATTCTGATTATGAAATCGGATATGTATTTGCTGAGAATGATGAGGATTTAAGGCAATTTCTCCATTACGTTTTCAAAAGGCAGAGGGAATATATTCAAAACAATGTAACCGTGTTTACGGATACAGAAGACGGTGTTGAACGAAGTAAAGAACGGATCACGAATCTAGTGACACGAGATGACGTGTTCCTTGAAGAAGATTTAAAATCAGAGATTTACCGTTCAATTGATGAGTTTTTTAACAAAAGTGGGGACTTTTTTAAAAAATACGATATCCCGTACAAGAGGGGAATTTTATTATATGGAAATCCAGGTAATGGGAAAACAACTCTAGTAAAATCGATTGCTGGAAGTATTTCCGCTCCCGTGGCGTACTGGCAAATAACGGAATATACCTCAAGCTATTCAATTAATGAAGTATTTGAAACCGTTTCGAAAATGTCGCCGATGGTGCTTGTTATTGAAGATATCGATTCAATGCCTGAACATGTTCGTTCTGTGTTTTTGAATTCGCTTGATGGAGCAACGTCAAAGGAAGGAACGTTCCTTATCGGAACGACGAATTATCCAGAACGGATTGATCCTGCCCTTATTAATCGTGCAGGACGTTTTGACAGGGCGTATGAAATTAAAAGGCCTGACGATCAACTGCGATTAAAATACTTGCTTAAACGTAAACTTACACAATTTCTTCCGAAGCATGAAGTAGAGAATACTGCAAAAGTAACGGAAGGATTTTCTATGGCACAGTTGAATGAATTGTATACAGCTACCGCATTGCAATGGCATTATGAAAACACAGTAGATATCGTTAAGATCGTGAATGAATTAAAAGCAGACAACAAAAAAAGCAAGTCAAACAATTGGGAAACTGAAGATTTAAAAGAGAAAGTCGGGTTCGGAGTTTAATATCCTCTAATCTATGTGTTTTATCGTGGTGCCACTGTCCGTAAGACCCCCACTTCAAGATTTAGAGATTTCGAAGAACGTCTAAGTGGGGAATACCGCACGCTACCATCTCGATAAATCTCGTTTATCGAGACTACGAACGAAGTGAGTTAGCGAGAATTATACTCTGTGAGTGCTAAAAACAGCAGTGGGTGATGAAGAAAACCTCCACTGTTTGGAAGTCTCGCTTTATAAAAGTCAACGTAGATGAGCTTCATTTCATCTGCGTTGATTTTTGAGATTAGGTTTTATCCCCTGCTGCCACTTCTTTTCCTCGTTACCAGCCTCAACTAGTGTAATAATTTCATTAATATCGTCAATGTCAAGGGCATTCGCGATTTTTTCAATATGATCAAATTGTATGCGAATTCTTTTTCCGTTGGTAAGTTCACTCAGTGTTGCCCTTCGGATTCCTGTTTTGAGATGGAGCTCATTTATTGATAAATTGTATGCAAGTAAAAGTTCGGTAATTCTCAGTTCTATCTTTTTCAATGTCTTTCACACTTTCGATGTTATTCTAGTTGACTTTGTATACAAAGGCACATTATAATAGCTAGGGGTTAGTACGCTTAAGCGTACGAATGAGATAACTTGGATAAATTGTCATACATTGAGAGTTTACACGTTTTGAAGTAATTTGTAAAAAGGGGAGTTTTTGGTTGTTTTCTTTACTGAAGGACAAAGATTTGATTGACAGTTATAGGCAGGCAATCGCTCTAAGTTTGGAAAAGGAGTTTATTCAACTACTAGAGAAAGCGTTACATGAACGGGGACTACATCAAGTGGTTCGTCTAAATAAATAAAGTGAAGAAAACGGTTAGCAGCGAAAGGTTATTTCTGCTAACTATTTTTTTCAATTGGATTGTCTAGGATTTCTATTCTTACATTTGGGGTATATAGAAATAGGAAAATGATCGAGTAGAATTGTTAGCTTTTTAACCAATGAAAAAGGGGTATACAATGAAGCAAATTACGAAGTTATCGGCTATTGGAATAATAGCAGGTATCGTTCTTGCGCTGTTTCTCAAGGTGGTCCAACTACTTACAGGCAGTGAAGCATATATCCTTCTGTTTAATATGGATTATATTCCTGTTTTGAAAGAAATAAATGAAGTGTTTGGAATGGGAATGCTTTTTCATTTTGCCACTTGTATAGGCAGTGTTGTCATTTTATTTTTTATTCTGAAGGGAATTCATCTGGAGCATTGTTTCTTGGCTTACCTAGCTGTATATACAATTGGTGGAGCGATATTGTTCGCGTTGGCAGGTTTAACGGAAACGCCTCCAGCAGTGACAGATCTCGCAGCATGGTGCTTTTGGACAGCGGGCCATGCATTGTTTGGTGCAGTTGTTGGTTTGCTTATAAAATACTGGGCTTGAAGAAAAAAGGAATGGCCGGCAAAAATGGTGGAAGAACAAAGCAACAATTCGAACGTTGCTTTTTCCATTTTATCCCGGTGCCACTGTCCGTAAAGCCCCTCACTTCAAGAATTAGAGGGTTCGAGGAATTCGATGCTTTTTAATGTAAAAGACCCTTTCTTCAATGTTTGAGTGAAGAAAGGGGAAGCGATGGGCTAGATGATATTAAAATAAATCACTGCTAGTACGATAGCAAGGACAATTCGATAAATAGCAAAAGGCAGAAGCTTTATGCGGCCGATAAGCGCAAGAAAAAAGCGAATCGAAAGCCAAGCGAAGATAAACGCGCTTAAAAAGCCGACGGCAAAGAAAGGAATCATATCGGGTGTGAAGACGTCAAGTTTTTTTATAAAAGACAGGCCGCTTGCACCGAGCATAATCGGGACAGCCATAATAAATGTAAAATCTGCGGCGGCTCTATGCTTCAGTCCAAGAAGAACTCCGCCTGAAATCGTCGATCCTGAACGGGAAAAGCCAGGCCAAAGCGCAAGGCATTGAAAAAGCCCGATGAGGAAGGCTTGCTTATATGTAATGTCATCGATAGAATCATCTTCAATATGCTTCCTCGCTTTTTTATCCGCAAAAATCATGAGAAATGCACCAGCAACAAGACCGATTAAAACGGTTTCAACGGAAAATAAATAGGTATCAATGACGTCTTCAAATAGAAACCCTAGTATAATAGCCGGGATTAAGCCCGTAATAACGTGGGTTAATTTAAGGCGGTTTGTCCCCGGTTCGCTTTTCTCTCCAAGTCCTATTAATTGTAGAAGCCTAGGCCAGAAAACAATAACAACTGCAAGAATCGACCCAAGTTGAATAACAACTTTAAATGTGTTTGCGATTTCCTGGGAACCGAGCAGCTCCTGTGATTTCAATAGCATATCGTCAACAATAATTAAGTGCCCCGTCGAAGATACCGGAACAAATTCTGTCAAACCTTCTACAAGGCCAAGCAGCATCGCGACAAACAATTCCCAAATATTCATCTCATGTTTTCCTCGCTTTCAATTGTTCGGAAAGTTGATTATAACTGAAAACCTCACATTTTGACAGTTCCATAATAAAAAAACATATGAAAAGCCTGTTTAAAATATGCGACATAAAAATGATATAAACATCTTAACAAAAATGATAGAATGATAGATATAGTTTTTTGGATGTAGGAGAGGTAATCGTGAAGAAGCGTAAGAAAAAGATGTGGGCAATAAAGTTTTTCTCTGTCATTGGGCTTGCTTTGCTTGTTTTGATGAAAATTGCAAATGACGATCAGTTATTAGAGAAAAAAGAGAAAGTATTATTGCTTACGGATCCTTATAGTAAAGTGAATGAATATAAACCAATGATACGAAAAGAGCTGGAAAAATACGACATCGACAAACATACGGATGTCCTTCTCGCTTTGATGCAGCAAGAAAGCAAAGGGCTGGGCGGGGATCCGATGCAGGCTTCGGAGTCTGCCGGGCTGCCGCCGAACACCATTGATGATCCCGAAGAAAGTGTGCGGCAAGGAGTAAAGCATTTTAAGAATGTGCTACAATATGGAGAAAATAAAAACGTTGATTTTTCTACGGTCATCCAGTCGTACAATATGGGAAAAGGCTATATTGATTTCGTTCATGAGCACGGCGGGAAACATAGCGAAGATCTGGCAAAAAAGTTTTCCTTGATTCAAGTGAAAAAAGATCCGGACGTCTATGATTGCGGCGGCAATAAAGACAATTTTCGCTACCCTTATTGCTATGGAGATTTTACTTATCATACGAAAGTAGCGAATAATTTAAAACATTTTGCTTCTGCAGAGCAAGAAGAGGTTTCTGTGGCGGAATGATTTTTTTGGCATGTAGTCGACAGGAATTGGAGTTGTAAAAGGAGGTATTTTTCTTTGGAATGGACACCAGAACGGGCTTATGCGATTTTACAGGAGATATATACGGATAAATTAATGCAAGATGAGAAGCGGCGTGTTTTTCAAAAAGTGAGGAACCAGTTAAAGCAGTTTTTAAAATACTTGGCCATTGATGATGCGTTGCTTCCCTATGAAGCGCGTATGAAGCTTTTTAAAGATTTTGCTTTTATGCCGGGTGATACGATTTTTTGGTCGATGCAATACTTGTTCAATATGGCAAGAGGAGAAAGGGAAGCCGACTGGAATGAAACAGAAATGCACTTGAATCGCATTTATCAAGCGTTATTTACACCTGCGGGCTTGAAAAAGCCGGTCATTCCTGATTCATTTTGGAATACGCCACTCGGAATCGCCTGCAAAATTGCTGAGAAAGGGATCGAATCGGTTTACCCCATTTTAGAAGAGATTGAGGCGGAAAGGCAGGACGACTAGTCTGAAAAAATTTTACGCTAAGGTTTAGCCAGATTTTTCCAAAAGCGCATAAAATATATTGCTTTCCATATTGACATGCGGGAGGGAAAATCTTGGGAGCGATTACTGGTGATGAATATGTAGAACGGATCGATCGCCAAAAGTCGGAAGTGTGGATTGACGGGAAAAAAGTTGAAGGCAGGATATCTGAACATCCCGCTTTCAAAGGAATTATCAAAACGCAAGCATCACTCTATGATCTCCAACATGATCAACATAAAAAGGACATATTGACCTATGTGTCGCCATTGACCGGGGATAGAGTTGGGACATCTTATCTTCATCCAAAAACGAAGGAAGATCTTGAAAAAAGGCGACTAGCCAGTACTGAATGGGCTGAAGCATCGTTCGGATTGTTGGGCAGGTCTCCGGATTATATGAATACCGCTTTAATGACGTTTGCGGCTGCTTCAGAATTGTTTTGCGAGCAAGAGAAGAAGTGTGGAGACAATCTGCTGAAATTTTATGAGTATTGCCGGGAGCAAGACATATCATTGACGCATACTTTTGTACAGCCGCAAGTGAATCGATCGGAAATTTATTTTGAAGATACCGAAGAGCCTATTGCGGCAAGGATCGTTTCGAAAAACGGGGATGGCATCGTCATTAAAGGAGCCCGCCTTTTGGCAACGCAAGGCGGGATAACCGACGAAATCCTCGTTTTTCCATCTGGCTCTTTTTTTAAAGGATTAGGGAAGGACGATCCGAACGCGTATGCTTTTTCGATACCAAGCAATCAAAAAGGGCTGAAATTTGTTTCGAGGCAGCCTTTGAATTACAAGGAGTCTCGATTTGATTCGCCGCTCGGCAGCCGATTTGAGGAAAATGATGCGATTGTTATTTTCGATAATGTTGTTGTGCCTTGGGATCGTGTGTTTTTATACGGAAATTGCGATGTGGCAGCGAAATTGTATCAGGAGACAACTTTCCATCATCATGCCATTCACCAAACCATATCAAGGCAAATTGTAAAGACGAAATTTATGTTGGGTGTTATGCAGCTTCTTGCGGAAACGATTAACATCCATGAATACCTTCATATTAAAGAGAAGATATCTGAATTAATTGTTGCCCTGGAAACGATGAAAGGATTTTTGTTTTCCGCTGAAAAACAGGCAAAATTGGATAAGTGGGGGACGATGACGCCTGATATGAACGCACTCTCTGCAGCGATTCATTACTACCCTCGGGTATATCCAAGGTTTTTGGAGATTTTGCAGCAGCTTGGGGCAAGCGGGCTCGTCTCATTGCCGACTGAAGCTGACTTCCGTTCAGAGCTGGGAGAGGATTTGGAAAAATATTTGCAATCCGCGACAACCGGAGGATATGAACGGGTCAAATTGTTCAGGCTTGCTTGGGATTTATGCATGAGTGCTTTTGGTTCTAGGCAATTGCAATACGAACGGTATTTTTTCGGTGATCCTGTACGATTGACGGCAAGGCTGTATGACAGCTATCCGAAGGAAAATTTTGTGCAGTGGGTAAAACTTCGTTGAGTGAATATTAGATGTTGACACGCTAAATAACATTTTAAAATGCTTGGATTTTAGACTCCAAGCGTTTTTTCTATATCTATATTTCTTTGCTCAACTAACGTCTCATTCAAAGAACCATTAAAATTTGGGCATTTTAATGAGAACATAATCAACCCATTTAAATGGTTTGATTACAACAAAAGATGGAGTGCTAAATTTTTGAAATTTAGCACTCCATTTGTGTGTTATATTTGTTTTTCTGCCTTACATCAAACGGAAGTCTTACCACCGCCGTATTCAACGCAGATCACTCCGCATTGCAAAAATTTGGCAAACAAAGATTGTTCAAGCATCGCTCTCCGATTATTGAACTGCTTTTTTTGAAGAAAAGCATCCCATAGGCAAATTCAGTCTCTTTCTCTTGCCCTCTGTGTATCTCTAATATTCTTCTGAATTGTAATTGCTGCAAACAAACTTAGAGCAAATGCCATGGCATAAAATCCCTTTTCGCTTAAAATAATACTTTCGGCATTGTATAACCCGATGCCCATCAATGAAATAGATACAATAAGGGCAATCCAGCTAATCCCATAATAAATAGAAGTAACTGGTATTCCTTCATCTTTATCTCTTACTGCTTTTTGCAAAGAAACGGCTGAATAAAGTCCAAATATTAAAATTGCAAAGTAATACCCTTTTTCGTTCAGTTGCATTGTTGCGTTAAACAAGCCTATGAGATAGGCAGCTACACCTATCAACAGCGCTACCCAGGAAGCCCCTTTAAAAGCTGGGGTCGGTTCCCCCTCTTTTCTTTCTGTTTTTATTTTTGGAACCTCTTCTTTTCCTTTATCTAATAAAATCTCATTTTCATTAGACATTGAACGTTTCACCTCTAACCTTTTCTTAATAAAAATTGAACATTGCTGGTACAGTGCAATGCTCTTGCATATATCCATTATATAGAAATTTCGTGAAAAGAGTAGCTAATTTTATTTAGCAACTTACTTAATTCTCGATTATTGTGAATTATAGATTGACGGAATGTTTTTGTAAAATTATACTTACAGTAACATCTGGTCATCAGATCACCTAATCATTTCATAAAGACGAGCGAGTCCATTTTATCTGGAGAGGACCTTATTTCCGAACGGAAAACCCGCTTCTCGGAAGGTAAATCGTACCCGCGAGTAAAATTTTAATAGACAATGGAGTGACTGATTTGTTTGAAGTTGAACAAGTACAATCACGGAAAATGTATGAGGACGTCGTTGAACAATTGAAAAAAAATATTTTGGAAGGGAATTTAAAGCCCGGCGACAAATTGCCTTCCGTCCGTGCTTTGTCAACTTCGTTTCGAGTAGGGCAGTCGACGATTCGCGAAGCCCTTAGCGTACTTAAAACAATTGGCCTTATCGAGACAAGGCAAGGGGAAGGAACGTTCATCCGGCACTATGATTCTACGATTCTGAACCAATCAATCTCTGATACTCTTTTTGTAACGAAAGAAGAGATTATTGATTTGCTTGACGTGAGGAAAACGTTGGAAAGAGGTACGGTGTCGCTTGCTGCAGAACGAAGGACAGCAGATGATTTAAGGAAAATCGAATCCATCATTAATGAAATGGAAAAGGAGTTAACCTCCGATCATTTTGGTGAAGAAGCGGACTGGGCGTTTCACTTTGCGATAGCGGAAGCAAGCCGGAATCGGATTATGATTTCTTTAATGGAAGAGCTGTCAATAAAAGTTAAACAAGCCTTGAAAGCGAGTCGATTTCGTATGTATGCCACTCCTGGCATGCCAGAAAAATTGCTGCAAGAGCACCGGGGGATTTTTGAAGCGATTCGTGAGCAAAACGGAACACTGGCAGAGGAACGGATGCTTGCCCATTTAATAGGCGTTCAAAAACAAATCATTACGATTGACGAAGACAAACACGAGAATGGGGTGTAATTCTATGAAAGTATCCTTATTTGTAACTTGCCTCAGCGACATTTTTTATCCGGAAGCTGGGAAGCATACAGTGGAACTTTTAGAAAAACTTGGTTGCGAGGTAGACTTTCCTGAACAACAAACATGTTGCGGCCAGCCTGCGTTCAACAGTGGCTATCATAAAGAAGCAAAGGCTGCTGCCAAGCATTTGATCGAAGCGTTCGAAAATGCTGATTATGTTGTTACACCATCCGGTTCCTGCGCCGGGATGGTGCATGAATATAAAAAACTATTAAGAGACGAACCCGATTGGCGGGAAAAAGCTGAACGTCTAATCGCCAAAACGTACGAGCTCACCCAATTTATCGTTAACGTATTGAAAGTGGAAGATGTCCATGCTGTATTGCCGGCGAAAGCGACATACCATACATCATGCCATATGACGAGATTATTAAAAGTAGGAGATGCACCGTTCCGCCTATTAAACAATGTGAAAGGGCTGGAATTGAAGCCGCTCCCACACAATTATGACTGTTGCGGATTCGGTGGGACTTTCGCTGTGAAGATGACACCCATTTCGGAAGAGATGGTGGATGCGAAAGTGAAGCATATTGAAGAAACAGGGGCAGAAGTTTTAATTGGCGCCGATTGTGGCTGTTTGATGAACATTGGAGGTCGGCTTACACGCAAAGGATCGCCAATCCGTGTCAAGCATATTGCCGAAGTCTTGAATAGTGGGGTGAAAAAACATGCCGATGAAAATCTCTGATGCTCCTTTTTTTGATCGTGTGGAAAAAGGCTTAAATGACCAATTTATGCGCAATGCTGTTCTGTCTGCCCAGGACAGGCTTCGCGGCAGAAAACTGCTAGCCGCAGAAGAACTCGGAAATTGGGAAGACTGGCGGGCGCTCGGCGAAGAAATCCGCTCTCATACCCTCGCAAATCTCGACTATTATTTACAACAATTAAGCGAGAATGTCGCTAAACTCGGCGGCCATGTCTTTTTTGCAGAAACAGCAGAAGAAGCAAGCGGCTACGTAAAAAGAGTCGTCCAGGAAAAAAATGCAAAGAAAATTGTAAAATCAAAATCAATGGTAACAGAAGAGATAAACTTAAACGCTGTTCTTGAAGAAATCGGGTGCGATGTCGTTGAAACCGACTTAGGCGAATATATTTTACAAATTGACGACCACGATCCCCCTTCACACATCGTTGCGCCAGCGCTCCATAAAAATAAAGAACAAATCCGCGACACATTTAGAGAGAAAAAAGGCTACACAAAAACAGAGAAGCCGGAAGAATTGACGATGTTCGCAAGGGAATTGCTTCGCAAAGAGTTTCTTTCCGCTGATTTGGGAATTACAGGCTGTAACTTTGCGGTAGCGGAATCCGGTTCGATTGCGCTTGTCACGAATGAAGGAAATGCAAGGCTCGTAACGACGATTCCTAAGACACAGATTACAGTGATGGGCATGGAGCGAATTGTTCCGACATGGGAAGACCTCGATATCATGGTGAGCCTCCTTTGCCGGAGCGCTGTTGGACAAAAGCTGACCTCTTATATTACAGGCTTAACAGGGCCAAGAGACGAAGGTGCTGTTGACGGTCCGGAAGAATTTCATCTCGTCATTGTAGACAATAAACGTTCGGAAGCATTGGGAACGGCTTTTCAATCCGCTCTCCATTGCATCCGCTGTGCCGCATGCATCAATGTTTGCCCAGTATACAGCCATGTCGGCGGCCACTCATACGGCTCGATTTATCCAGGCCCGATCGGTGCAGTATTAAGCCCAATTCTTGGCGGCTACGAAGATTATAAAGAGTTGCCATATGCGTCAAGCTTATGTGCGGCATGTACAGAAGCGTGCCCTGTTAAAATTCCGCTTCATGAACTGCTGATTGAACATCGCCGGCAAATTGTCGAAGAAGAAGGTCTAGCACCTAAATCAGAGAAACTGGCGATGAAAACTTTTAAACTCGGCGTTAGTTCACCAAGCCTTTATAAAATGGGAACGAAAGCAGCGCCGCTTATGCTTAAACCGTTCACCGATAATCAAATAATTGAAAAAGGGCCGGGCCCGTTGAAAGATTGGACAGAGTCACGTAATTTCCCTGCACCGAAGAAAGAGCGCTTCAGAGATTGGTTTGATCGCCGCACGAAAGGAGAAGGAGACAATGCAAAAAGGGACAATTCATAACCGAGAAGCTTTTTTAAACCGAATATCTTCCAAGCTTAACCGTCCGCAGCCAAATGCTGTAACAAGGCCTGCATGGTCTCGCTCTCCGCAATTTGAAGTTTTAAAAGATAAAACACAGGATGAACTCGTCGATGTATTAGTGGAACAAAGTAAATTGATTCATACTGATGTTGTCAAAACAACAAATGCAGAACTCGCTGCATCGCTTGAAAAAGTGATTCTTGATCAATCAGCTAAGCGAATCATCACATCAAATGAGCCGAGGTACGAAGAATTTAACTTGCGGTCCCTCTTCGATGAAAAATTGCCAAACGGCGGCTGTGATGTTCATATTTGGAATCCTGAACATGACCGGGAAAACATTGCCATTGCGGAAAAAGCGGACATTGGAATTACATTTAGTGACATCACCCTCGCTGAATCGGGAACCGTCGTCCTCTTTAGCAATAAATACAAAGGAAGATCAGTTAGTCTTCTTCCAACAGCCTATATTGCCATTATTCCGAAAAGCACCATCGTGCCAAGAATGACACAAGCAACGGCAGAAATCCATAAACGGGTCGAACTAGGCGAAATCACTCCATCCTGTATTAACTTTATCTCAGGGCCAAGCAACAGTGCCGATATTGAAATGAATCTTGTCGTTGGGGTTCATGGGCCGGTGAGGGCGACGTATATTGTAGTACTTGATAAGTAGTCAGGGTCTATTAAATTGAAGAGTTGAAAAAACTCAGGAAAAAATATTAAAAAAATGTTGCTAATTTAAATAAATAACTATATAATGAAGTTGTTCAGAAATTTTAAAAATGATGATTGATTAAGATTTAATTATTAAGTTAGAGTAAATATAATTTATTTTTAAGTGAATATAATAAGGCAATGGCGCCTCAAAACTCAGTTCAATACTGTTTTTGAGGTGTTTTTTGTTCCTATGAAGGATTGAAGGAGGTGGTTTATGCTAAAGTCCTTTTATGCAACAAGTCGTTTCCGAGGATTAAATAATCTGAAACATAAAACCAAAGGGTTTGATGTGGTAAGTTAGATGCCATATTCTAAGAATTTGATGAGGAACCTTAATGAGCATGTACCATGAAGGGTAATTTAGTTAATTTATGATAGATCAGCGAGGGGGTATAACGAAAGGAAAATTAATGTATTCATTAAAATTATAAATTGAAAGGAGTAGTGAAAATACTACTATAATTTACTAAATAAATAAGAATTGAAGATAATTGATTGTTATAAAAATTATTTTAAACAATTTATATGGAGGTATTAATATGCAGATTTCAGGTAAAGTAAAATTACCAGAAGGAAAACGTGTAGCAGTTAATATTGGATGTGACTTTGATGCAGCCTCTGTTTGGATGGGGACATTTAAAAAATTCTCACCGGCTTATATGGCTCGTGGTGAATTTGGTGCGGAGGTAGGTACACCGAGATTACTTAAATTATTTGAAAAATATAATATTAAGGCAAGTTGGTGTATCCCTGGTCATACTGTTGATACTCATACTGATATTTGTAAAGAGATTGTGAAACTTGGACATGAAGTTTGTCACCATGGTTATGCTCATGAAGATCCAACAAATTTAAGTTATGAAGAAGAAGAGAAAATTATGAAAATGGGGCTTGAGGCTCTTGAAAAAATTGATGTGAAACCTAGAGGTTATCGCTCACCAGCATGGGATTATAGTCCAAATACATTAAGTATATTAGAAAAGTATGGATTCAGTTTTGACAGTAGTTTAATGGGAAATGATTTATATCCATATCGACCTCGTCCAGTAGAAGTAAACGTTGATAAAGGAAATGTTTTTGGTTCTCCAAGTAGTATTGTGGAAATTCCGGTTTCTTGGTTTTTAGATGATTTCCCTACACAAGAATATGTAATAGGTGGTGGAGAGGGTATGAGATCCACCCAAGAAGTATTTGAAAGATGGAAATCAATCTTTGACTACGCATGTGACAGTGAAGAAGGAGCATGCTTTGTATTGACAACACATCCTCAAACGATTGGTCGTGCACATACTATACAAATGCTAGAGCAATTAATTCAATATATGGAATCACGTGATGCTTGGTTTGCCACTCTTGGTGATATTTTTGATTCGTATGTTGAAAATAAATAAAGAGAAAAAAGATTTTACTTAATCATATAGAAAAACGAATAAGAATTAATAATTTAAACTAGTTTTGTATCAAATAATTATTTGATTATTTAATATAGTTGTTTCAAATTTAATATTTTACAAAGGAGATGATGTAATGAAGAATGTATCGATATCGGCTTGTCAATTTCGTGTTGAGCGCATAAATAGTTTTAATGATTTTAAAGAACAGGTAAACAAATTAATGAAAGATGTACCTAAAGATACTGATTATGTCATTTTCCCTGAACTTTTTACAATTGGCTTATTAACTACTTTTCCAGATTCGGAAAAGTTTGATGTGACTGAAATGACAAGACTTGATGATTTTACACAAGATTATAAAGACTTTTTTTGTAAATTAGCAACAGATCGGTCACAAGTAATTATTGCAGGTTCTCACCTCGAAAGACGAGGTAATGACTATTTTAATATCGCCTATATTTTTCAGCCTGATGGAACATATGTTGAACATAAAAAAACACATATTTTTCCTGCCGAAGCAGACTGGTGGACAAAAGAGGGAAGTGAGTTACAAGTTTATGAAATTGGACCTGCCAAGATTGGAATCGCTATATGTTATGAAGCGGAGATTCCCGAGGTATCTCATATTTTAAGTGAAAAAGGTGCAGAGATTATTTTCTGTCCATCCTATACATTTACTGAACATGGGTTTTGGAGGGTTCGCCATTGTGCTCAATCTCGTGCTATTGAAAATCAAGTTTATTTTGTACATTGTCCAACAGTTGGAGAACCAGGATCTCCAATTAACAAAGGATATGGGAGAGCTTCAATATTAAGTCCGTGTGATACAGCTTGGCCGCCAAATGGTGTAGTTGCTGAAGCAGAAACCAATAAAAATATGGTTATTACTGGGGTAGTAGATATTGAAGAACTTTATAAAAATCGTGAAAATGGTGCAGCGACAACCTTTAAAGATAGGAAACGTAGAAAAAAAATGTATTCAAAATATGCGCCTTATAATTTTTATTAATTGACATAAAGAAGTTAATGAAAAAGTCTCTAAATTATGCTGTCTAGGGTTTGGGTGGTGTAAAAACTAGAGACGAGCCATAGTCCAAAATTTCTTCAAATGGACAAAGGGGTTCAAAAAGAAGATATAGTAAAACGGCTATTGATTTTGTTAGCGATTACATTATTGGCATTACTTGCCATAAACAAATATGGAAGTAAATATGTAATAAATATAGGTCTCAAGTTTTGTCACCGCCGTCGGTGTATTTTAATAGATTTGACAATATACGCCGTGTAGACGGGGGTGACAAGTTAAAAGTTTAAAAAATGAGATTTTAGAAAATTTTGATAATATGTGACAGGAGGATTAAGTGTGATTTAAAATTTTTAGAAACAGTCAGCAAAATAAGATGACAACAAAGAAGACTCAAATATAGTTTTTTGAAAATTATTTTTAATTAAAAACCAGTTTTCTGTCTCCATAATTTGAATATTTTACGTGATTTTAAACACAGGAATCTAGTATTCCTCGGAAATTTCATATTAACATCCCTACTTTAACAGAGCGATTGTCTCAGCTCATTCAACCCTTTTGTATATATGAAAAGTGATGGCGTTTGTATGAAGTAATTCCCTTGTTACTAGAAGCAATATAAGCAACAGTAATGGTTTTGTGGATGCTGATTCCACAATGAAAAGGATATACAATTTTTAAAGCTATAGGAAAATTTTCTCTCTGGAATTATAGCGATAGACTGTATTGACTGATTTCCAAGCAATAAACCAGTCATGTTTATACAAGATAAGTCTGTGTCTTCTTAGTTACACTTATTTGTGCTTGGTAAGGCAATCAAAACATATAACAATACGGTCACTCTACAACCAGGATGCCCACTCGTCCCAGGTGATTTAACTGCTATCCCTATGGCTATAGATTAATAAAAATAAGCTTGAGGCAAACTTATTTCATTTTCTTTTGTACCTTGAGCGAAAGGAATGGGTATAACTATGAAATTAAAAAATATACTTTTATTTTTGTTATTAGCTCTTATTCTTACAGCATGCGGTTCCACTTCCTCAAATGGAAAGGAAACTGGTAAAGAACCGGAATCAAAAACAGAAACAAATACTCCCAAAAAAATTGCATTTTTCTCAGCGGGAGCATCAAATAATTATTTACAAACAGGAATCGAACACGCAAAAAAAACTGCAAAAGATTTAGGAATGGAGATTGATATATTTGATGGGCGTTTTGATCCATTAGCCCAGTTAAATCAAGTTCAAAATGCATTAGCGGCAAAAAAATATGATGGTTTTGTGATAGAAGCTGTTGATGGAAATCAATTGTGTAAAATTGCCACGGAAGAGGCACCTGCACAAGGTATAGCAGTTTCAGCCATCAATATAGAACTATGTGGAGAAACAGATAATGCGGCAGAAGGTACATTAACCTTTGTAGGAGGACAAGGAATTAATGTTTATCAGGATATCTTGAAGAAAATTTTTAGTGATAACCCTGAGGGCGGAAAAATTGCAGCTATAGGTGGGCCTGCAACAGGAACCCCCTATTTAAATTTTAAAGCAGCACTGGAAATTGAAATGCCTAAAAATCCAAATTGGGAATTAATAGGTCTGCATTCTACAGATTATACTGCAAATCAAGCGTTTCAAGTTGCTCAAAATATTCTTCAAGCCAACCCAGATTTAGATGTTATTTTTTCGAATTATTCGGGTATGACTTCTGGAGTAGTTGAGGCAAAAGCAGCTGCAAGACAAGATGATGTAAAAATATACGATTTTGGCGGTGACACATGGGCATTTGAATCTGTAGAAAACGGTGATATTGAACAGACAACTATTATGTTGCCTAAAGAAGAAATAGAATATGGTATCAAGGTTTTGAATGACTATTTTAACGGTAAGGAAGTACCTAATTTTATCGATTTAACAAAGGAAGAAATTTTACCAGGAACCCCACATGTTACGTTGGATAATATAGAAGAATTCCGGGCTAATGGGTTACCTGAATATTAAGGTGGGGAGTTTCAATGAATGGAGCCATATTAGAAAAAAATAATACTTCTAAAGACATTGCCATTAATATTTCTGGATTGACAAAAAAATATGGGAATTTTTACGCTGTTTCAAACGTAGATATTACAATTTCTAAAGGAGAGATTCATTCACTAGTTGGTCAAAATGGAGCAGGTAAATCTACATTATTGGGGATTTTATCTGGTAGGGTGACCCCTTCTAGTGGGTGTATAAAGATTTTTGGCGAGGAATTGAATTATGGAGACCCCAGATCTTCTAGAAGATTGGGGATTGCAACAATTTATCAAGAGTTAACAATTATTCCTAATTTAACAGCAGTAGATAATGTATTCTTAGGTCAAAATATTAGTCGAAATGGCTTTTTATCTAAAAGAAAGATGCAGCAACGTTTTAATGAACTGAGTGAGTTGTTGGGGGTAAATATCCCCCCCTCAGCATTATCAAGTAGATTATCTATTGCTGACCAGCAAATGCTAGAGATTATGAGGGGAATTCAGCTTGATGCAAATATATTAATACTTGACGAACCAACCGCCTCACTTGCACCAGCTGAACGTGAGTCTTTATTAAAAACGATAAAATCTCTACGTGAAAAAGGCATAACTATTATATATGTTAGTCACCACTTAGATGAGGTATTAGAAATTAGTGATAGTGTAACAATTCTAAGAAATGGAGAAAAGATCAAAACCGAACGCGGACATTTTTGGACGAAGGATAAACTAGTTGCTGAAATGTTGGGTAAAGAAATAGGAAATGATTTAATCCAAGTTATCTCTGAACCCTTTGATAACCAGAATCTTTTTGGTAAAGAGGTTTTACGTACAAGAAACGTGGTGGTACCAGGTGCAGTTAAAGATATAAGTTTTTCAATTAGATCTGGAGAAATTATTGGTATTGGTGGTCTGGTAGGTTCTGGAAGAAGTACTTTTGTACGAGCATTAGCCGGACTTGAACCAACTTCAACAGGTGAACTTTGGATAGATAGTAAAAAAGTTAAGTGGCCTAGTTCTCCAAGGTATTCAATGAATCTTGGAATCGCCCTAGCTCCAGAAGATCGAAAACATCAGGGACTGGTATTGGACTTATCATGTCAAGATAATATTAACATGGTTGATTTCAAAAGAGTGAGAAGATGGGGATTATATCATACAAATTCAGCTAAAAATATAGCAACAGTATTTAGCAAGAAATTTGGTTTAAATAGGCCAATTCAAACGTTATGTCGAAACCTTTCAGGTGGCAATCAACAAAAGGTCTTATTATCAAAAGTTTGTAATTTAAATCCAAGAGTACTAATTGTCGATGAACCTACCCGTGGAATAGATATCGGGGTAAAAATTGAAGTGCTTAAAATTCTTAAACAATTAGCTAGTGAGGGAATGAGTATCATTGTAATTTCATCAGAGTTAGAAGAAGTAGTAGCTGTTAGTGATAGGGTGCTAGTTTTTTCCAAAGGTAGATTAGTAAAAGAATTAAATGAAAAACATGAAATTAATGTAGGTAATATTCTACGTGCTAATTTTTTAGGAGGGACAACATGAGTGATTTACAAACAAAATTAGATTATAGGATTGAGTCAACTAATAGATTCAAAGATCTTAATTATCTACTTTTTAGATACGGTGTTGTTATCGCTTTTGCATTTTTAATTATCCTATCATCTATCCTTTATCCCGGATTCATTAGAACAGATAATATTCTAAACATGTTTAGCCAATTGTCAATTATTGGAATCATGAGTATTGGAATGACGTTTGTCCTGATTACCGGAGGGCTAGACATGTCGGTTGGAGGAATTTATGCAGCAAGTGCAGTTCTTGTTGCAAGTATTGCAGATGGAACTCCTTTGATAATAGCAGCTTTAATTACAATAGTTTTTGGATTTACTGCTGGTTTATTAAATGGAGTAATAATTACTAAATTAAGTGTCCCTCCATTTGTGGCTACTCTGGGTACAGGTTCAATTTTTACTGGTTTTGCTCTTGTCTACTCAAATGCTCAACCTTTCTTTGTTAAGAAAGAGTCATTTGGATGGCTTGGATCTGGAGCTATAGGGAGTATACCTGTATCTGTTATCTTGTTATTTGTAGCCTATATTATTACGGGTGTCCTATTGGCATTTACAACATATGGACGTTCATTATACGCTATTGGGGGTAATCAAGAAGCAAGTAGACTATCGGGTCTCAGAGTTAATTGGCTTACATCAAGCGCATATGGGTTATGTGGATTATGTGCTTCCGTTAGTGGGTTAGTAATTGCTTCGAGACTTGGACAAGGTCAGGCCAACATTGGTGATCTTATCGTCCTTGATGTTATAGCAGCAGTTGTTATTGGGGGGACTTCTCTCAGTGGTGGACAGGGAGCAATTTGGCGAACTGTAATAGGTGGGAGTATTTTGATCATGATTTCCAATGTGTTTGATAGTCTCTCACTTAGTCCTTATTGGCAATCTATTTTTAAAGGAATCATTATCATAGGTGCTGTTATGTTTGACTATTATGCTCGTTCTAAAATAAACAAATAATTTTTAATAATATATTTTACTTTTAATTTTTCCTCTTACTAGACAGACCCATTCAATAGAAAATTGAATTCAACGGTATGTTATGGGAAATAAAAATATTCAAAAACAACAGATCATTCCTTATTTTAAGAGATATTGTTTAAGGTCTGGTAAAAGAAATAGAAACTTAAACATTAATCTTTGTTGAGGAATAGAGAAAAGTTTGTTTGAAGGTATTATAATTTAAAAGTATAATTTAAAAGTATTTAAAGATGGGAGAAGTGATTAATGTGAAACGTTTAGAGGGAAAAGTAGCAATTATTACAGGAGCTGCAAATGGGCAAGGAGTCGCGGAAGCAAAATTGTTTGCAAGTGAAGGGGCAAAAGTTATCGTGACAGATATTGATGAAGTAGGAGTAAAAAAGACGGCGATAGAAATTAGCAATCTCGGAGGTTCTGCCTTTCCTCTCCAACATGATGTTTCGTTAGAGGAAGACTGGAAGATAGTTGTAAAAACTTCAATTGAACAGTTTGGTCGAGTCGATATTCTTATAAATAATGCTGGTATTCCGTCTCGTAAAAATGTTGAAGAAGAGACTGTTGAGGAGTGGGATAAAGTTCAAGCGGTTAATTCGCGAAGTGTATTTTTAGGTATGAAATATACTGTTCCCGAGATACGAAAAGTAGGTGGTGGTTCAATAATAAATGTTTCATCCGTTTACGGTATTATCGGGGTTAAGGGTTACGCGGCTTACCATGCTTCAAAAGGGGCTATTCGTGTATTAACCAAGACAGCAGCAATGGATTTTGCTAAAGATCTCATTCGGGTAAATTCGATCCATCCAGGGATTATAGAAACAGCTATGACAGAAGATTTATATGCCGATGAAGAAACATTGAATTGGTTAAAAGATGTTACACCATGGCCCAGATTAGGAAAACCAGAAGATGTAGCATATGGGGCGCTATTTTTAGCTTCCGATGAATCTACTTTTATAACAGGTTCGGAACTAGTTATTGATGGTGGGTGGATTGCTCACTAGAAGTTGTGCTACTAAGAAACTAGGAAGAAATAAATTTAATCTTTTCGGTAATATTTCATGGATTTGCAACTACATCGACTACTATTTTCTTTAACGACCACCTGCTAAAGCAGGTGGATTTGGAGATAAATATTGACTAATAAAGTCATCTCAAAGTTCAAAAACTCAGTTTTCAATCTTGAATATATCGCTCTTTTTAATGGGTTGGATAGCTATATAATTTCTAATTGGTTCTCCAATCACTGTTGTTACAGTTTGTACAAAAATATTTTCCTGTGCATATATGTTGACCTAGTTCTATTTAAGTCAGGGAAATTTAATCCAGTAAAATCTTAGGTTCCTTTTTTTAAGTACAACATATTTTTACTGGGTACAACTTGAAGAACAAGAGTAATAAAAGGACAGAGGAGTAAGTCAGAAATTTGGATTGTAATCAACATCAAATGACGAAGAGTCTAAAGTAAACTTGGAGGTATTCTATGAAACTTAAGAATAAGGTTGCTCTTATTACTGGAAATGGGAATGGAATTGGAAAAACTACAGCTTTATTGTTATCTAAAGAAGGAGCAAGTATTGTAGGAACGGATATCAATGAAAAAAGTGGTAAACAAACTGTAAATGAAATAAACAATCAAGGTGGAGATGCAATTTTTATTCAACATGATGTGAGCAATGATGACAACTGGAAAAGTGTAATAAATAAAGCCCTATCCACTTTTGGAACAATTGATATACTTTTTAATAATGCTGGATTGTTTATTATAAAGCCTCTACTTGAAACCACAATTGAAGAATGGAACCATTTAATGAACGTAAATGTAACTGGTACCTTCTTAGGAATGAAGCATGTTATTCCAATAATGATAGAGAATAAGGGAGGGGTTGTTATTAACGCTTCTTCAAATGCTGGTCTTTTTGGGGCAACGGGTCTAACATTATATGGAGCCAGTAAAGGTGCAGTACGAATTATGACTAAAGATGCAGCCATGGAATTTGCACCTTACAATATTCGTGTTAACTCTATTCATCCTGGTTATATTAAAACACAGATGATTGAATACGCTGCAAAAGTAGCAAATAAGGAGCCTGAAGATCAAGCTAATTTTGTTCCACTAAAACGATTAGGAAACACATTAGAAGTTGCAAACATGGTGCTTTATTTAGTATCAGATGAGGCATCCTATATAACAGGTTCAGAATTTGTACTAGATGGTGGGGTCTCAGCTGGGCAATCAGTATGGGAACAAGAAGAATAGTGATTTTCTTAAGAAAATCACTATTCTACCTTATACCTCGGTCAAGATAAAGATTCACCATTATGAAGAAGAACCACACCAATTCGCTTTTAGGAGAAAAGAAAAAACTTGTTAATTATCTTTGTTAATTTGGTACCTTTTGTTTTTTGAAATTGTCAAAGTAAAAATCTAAGGAGGCAAGAGAATCTGATTCATAAATTTGATGTATTGTGGCAGGATTATAACTGAAAAATGAAAACGAGGAGCTTTTTTGTTAGTTATGTTTGGACATTTAAACACAAAGGAAAGAAAACCCTATGAAAAACAAATTGTCCAAAGAAGTTAGATAGCTTTAGTCATAATAAAAAATGATTTATTTAAAATATAAACGCTTTAAATGATTAGATAAAAAATGTATTTCTAAAAAATAATATAAATACTCAAAATTATACCTATCGTATAATTATTCAATATATAAGCTATAATAATTCTCTTTCTCATGAAAGCCAAATATTAGTTCGCAAAATGAATTGTAAGGTTGTTTTTAAATAAAATTATAAATGTAGGTAACTAAGAACATTGAAAAACTTTTTACTTGAATCAATTTCATAAATTAAATCCTTAGAGCTTCAAGGCTTTTGAGACACCAAAAAAGGAGTCTTCCCCAAAATGTAAAATTCGCTGCCGATCGTATCAATGCCATGTTATGTCAACAACAAGCTGCTTAAAACCCAAAATTTAATAAAAAGTAAAACTCTTGGATCTGAGTCAATATTTTGGACACAAAGAAGTTAAGTTTAGTCAGCTTTTTCCAGATTTTGAGGCTGGCCAAGTGGCTTGACATGGAGCCTCTATGAGGGTGGTGATTTGCGAAAGGCGAAAGCTAGGTAAACTCTTTTCGCAAAGCAGAAAGCCTACCACGCTCACCTCTCCATGTAAAGCCGTGCGTCAAAACTTGTATTGCTTTATGCTGCTACCCTAGTAAGTTCTTCAATCTCCTGAGGCGTTTTGTAACCAAGGTAGCTATGGATTCTTTTTCGGTTATACCAGCCTTCGATAAATTGGAATAGCGCCATATTTGCAGATTCATAGTCTAGGTACTTTACATGATTTACTTCTTCTTTCTTTAATATGGCATGAAATGATTCTATACAGGCATTGTCGTACGGGCAGCCTTTGCGGCTAAAGGATTGAATCATGTGAAACGTCTTCGTACGTCCTGCAAATGTGTCACTTGTATATTGAGAGCCTAAATCGGTATGAAGAATCAAACCTTTTTGCGGTTGCTGAGTGTAATATGCATTCTCAAGAGCTCTTTCAACCAAGTCTGTTGTCATGGAACGTGAAAAGGAATAACCAACGATTTTCTTTGAATGAAGATCCATCACAGAAGCTAAATAGCACCAGCCGTCTTTTATTGTGTGGATATACGTAATATCTGCCACCCATTTTTCATTGATGGTCGTTGTGGAGAAGTCTCTTTTTACAATGTTGTCACGTTCAATCACATTTTCTTTGCTTGGTGTTGGTCGAAACTTTTTCTTTGTGATCGAACGAATCCCAGCTTCTCTCATTAACCTTTGAACACGCTTGATACTTACTTTGTAGCCTTCTTCACAAAGAATATGGTGGGTGCGCCATAGCGTTCCTTACTTTCTAGGTGGATTTCTTTCATTCTTTTCGTTAACTCTTGGTTTTTTTGTTCACGGTTTGAAATTGTTTTATTTAGTGACTGGTAGTAAGTGCTTCTCGGCATCTCTAGCACGTGACACATCGTTTTGATAGGGTATTCTTTTTTATGCCCCTTAATAAAATTAGACAGTTCGGTTTCATTTACTTTTTCGCGAATATGGTCATAGCCTTTTTTAATATCTCTAGCTCCTGTTTAAGGCGAAGGTTTTCTTTTTGGATATCTGCAATTTCCTTTTGTGTGACTGGCTTATCGGATTCACTAGTTACAGAAGTATATGCTTTTATCCATTTATAAATGGTTACTTCCGAAACACCATATTCGCTGCTTAATTCTTTAACCGTTGAACTACCAGAATGATAAAGGTTGACAATCATTTTCTTAAAATCATCGTTGAATTTTTTACCTGTATTTTGAGATTTCATCGGACACATCTCCTTTATTACCGATTGTAATGACTTAACTAAGATGTGTCCACGGAACTATACTAACATCATCTGCAGGTCTGTGTTTTTCTTTAAAATATGAAACTATGAAATCGACTCACCTAGATAATCTTTATTATGAGGTTATGAAATCATTCTACCTTATTATAATTACTTTTTCTAGTTATTGACCTCCTTTCAAATAGGAACACTAATACTCGTTATGCTTACGAACAGCAGATTACAATATTAATAGAAATCCTGCCTTAATGCTCCTTCATTATTTCTTTTGCGCTGTTCGTTATGATTCTGTTTAGTAAACAAAAAACAATTCAATAACCAAAATTCAAAGAAAAAAATTACTAGTGAAACGTTCTAAAAACGATATTCATTGTAATTTCTTATCATAAAAGGGCAGAATTAGGAGAATACAGATGATTAAGAGACAGAAAGTTGAATCATTGTGTCATAAACATACTAATTTGACTAAAGAAGACATAGAAAAACTTTATGAAGTGATAAAGAACTTACAAATAATTGCTGATTTATCTAAGGCGAATATTTTTGTTGACTGCCCTACTATAGAAGGAAGGCATGCAATTGTCGTTGCTGAAGCATCTCCAAGTACAGCAAAATCCGTTTATAAAGAGCCGGTTGTTGGAAAGATGGCCTACGAAGCATTTGAACCTGCGGTTTTTTTTACTTTAAGAACAGGAAAACATATGTTTTTAAATCGGGCAATCACACAGGAAGGCAAAGCAGTAGAGCAGAGTGTGGTACCTATCAAAGGATTGAATGATAAAGTCATCGGTGCACTGATTATGGAGAAAGATATAAGTGAAAAACTTCAGTATCAGAATGAATTAAAAGCATTTTCTAAAACAACAGAAACCTTAAGTGAAATCTTAATTGGTTTAACAGAAAATCGTCCAATTATTCCAGAAGTAATGGACGAAGCACTCTTTTTTGTCGAACCGCATAATGGAAACCTTCTTTATTATAATCCAGCTGCAATGAATCTGGTCAGTGAAGTTTGTAATTTAGAATGCAAAGTAGATACTTTAATTAAAGACTATTTTCATTGTGTAGAAGACATTATATTTGCTCCAGAAGAAGTGTTGATGAAGGAAGTCATTATTTCTAAAAAAGTTTTTGAAGTAAAAAAGTTAAACTTAAAAAAAGATGGAGAACTCAATGGTATTTTGCTAATATTTAGAGACTTAACAGAATTAAGAGAAAAAGAACGGGAGCTAATCGTAAAGTCGGTTGCGATTAGAGAAATTCATCATAGAGTAAAAAACAATCTACAGACAGTAGCAAGTTTATTACGCTTGCAAATGAAAAGTGTACCCGTTGAAAGTAAAAGTTACTTTCTAGAAAGTCTTAATCGTATTTTAAGTATTTCATCAGTTTACGAGATTATTTTATCTAGCTCGAATGTGGATGAAGTTGATATTTATAGTTTAATAAAAAAAATTGGAGATATGCTTGTATATAGTGAAGTCAATGAGGATAAAAGTATCGGAATCACTTATAAGGGAACGAAGTTGTTAATACATTCCCAAGCAGCTGTTACTGTGGCCTTAGTTATAAATGAATTAATTCAAAACTGTATTAAACATGCTTTTAAAGGATTGCAAGGTGGAGAAATTGAAGTAATTTTTGAGCATAGAAATAATATTGTTCAATTTCAAGTCAACGATAATGGAATAGGATATTTACCATCGTCGGAACCTTCAATAGGATTAAACATTGTAAAGATGTTGATTGAACATGATTTATCTGGTCAATTTGAAATCGAGCGAACAGATAAAGGTACTTCGGTTCATGTTAAATTTCTGTTGGATAAGGAGGACTAGAAATGGCTAAAAAAATTTTGATTGTTGAAGATGAGTCGATCGTTCGATTGGATGTCTCGCTTATGTTAAAAGAGGCTGGATACGAAGTGATTGGCGAAGCAAATAATGGTGAAAAAGCGATTGAAATGTTACACTCCTTAAAACCAGATCTTATTATCATGGATATTAAGATGCCTAAATTAAATGGATTGAAAGCTAGTGAAATTATTTCTTCTAAATATAATATACCTATCGTTCTCTTGACAGCATACAGCCAGCGTGAGTTTGTAGATAAAGCAAAGAACGCAAATATATTTGGTTACTTAGTAAAGCCCATTAATGAATCGAATCTAATACCTGCTGTAGAAATAGCGTTGAAACAAGCAGAAAATGCAAACACGTATAAAGAAAAACTGGTTGAACTAGATAGTAAGTTAAAAAGTAGAAAGGTTGTTGAAAAAGCAAAAGGGATTTTAATGGACCGATTTCAGTTAACCGAAGAAGATGCACATAGAAAAATGAGAAAAATAAGCATGGATAAACAAGTGCCATTAGATAAAATAGCAAAATCTATTTTAACAAAATACAGCTCTTAAAATTTAGTTGTTTGTAAAGGTGTTTGGATGACGTAGGAGGATTTCATAATGAATGAAGAAAAAAAGCGGTTCATTCAAGAGTTTGTCCCGGGGAAGCAAGTGACATTAAGTCATTTAATTGCCAATCCTGACGCAGATATGTTTGAAAAGTTAGGAATTCAACAATCGGGAGCCCTCGGTATTTTAACATTAACACCTAGTGAAACAGTGATCATAGCAGGAGATTTAGCTACAAAAGCAGCAAACGTATCAATCGGTTTTCTTGATCGCTTCACAGGAAGTTTAGTAATCGTTGGAAGTGTATCTGAAGTGGAAATGGCGATGAAGGAAATCAATCGCTTTCTTTCAGAAACGCTCGGATATACCCCATCCTCTATTACGAAATCTTAAGACAAACTAAATGAAGAAAGGTAGGCTCTTATGAATCGCGCAATGCTAATCGGTTCAATTGGTGCCGGGAAATCGACGCTAACACATGCCTTACTGGAAAACAAGATCGAGGCGAGGAAGACACAATCTTTAACTTATTATGATTGGATTGTTGATACACCCGGGGAGTATACTGAAAACCCGTTATTTTATAAAAATATTATGGCAACTTCCCTTGAAGTCACCCATATTTTATATTTGCAGGATGCAACGAATAAAAAATCGATTTTTCCTCCAGGGTTTAGCGGCGGTTTTACAAAGCTGCCAATAGGCGTCGTAACAAAAGCGGATTCAGAGGCTGCAAATGTCGATTTGGCCATTGAACAATTAAAACGGGCTATAACAAGAGGCCCGATTATTGTATCTTCCTCTTTAGAAAAAAAAGGATTAAAAGAGATTCGAGATCTAGTAAAATGCAATACGATGCAGGAAATGAAAGACTATGTTTTAACCAATCAATCTAACGATATTTTTTTCCATGAAACCCTTTACAAGTAGGGAACCATCACTTATAATAACGTTAAACTTAAAATGTAAATAAGAAACGGAATGACTTAGGCAAAGGCGCCTTATACAACTATCCAGAGCGATAGTTCGTATAAGGCGCCTTTTCTTGTATTGTAGGAAAAAGTATAAATTGGCAGTTTATCAATTTAATTACGTCTAACCTCTCACCTCTAAGAAAGATGTGTCAGTGTTTTTCTTTAAAGGAGTTGTAAACTTTGAAACATTACAATCCGCAAAAAGAAGAAATGATCAGCGCCGGTATCGATATTGGAACAAGTACCACAAAGGTGATCATTAGCAAATTTTCGTTAATGAATACGGCAGGCGGGGCACATATGCCAAGAATAGAGATTATCGATAAGGAAATTATTTATCGAAGTCCGATTCATCGTACACCACTCTTATCTCCTACAACAATTGATATGGATAAAGTGGAAGAAATTGTAAAAAATGAGTACGAAAAGGCAGGGGTAAGTTCTCGCGATATAAAAACTGGAGCGGTCATTATTACAGGTGAGACAGCGACGAAAACAAACGCCGAAGAAATGATTCACCACTTATCGAACCATGCGGGAGAATTTCTCGTTGCAACTGCAGGTCCTGATTTAGAAAGTATGATTGCTGCGAAAGGTTCGGGTGCCTATGACTATTCAAAAAAAACGGAAAAAACGATTGCCAATATCGATATCGGCGGTGGAACAACGAATGTAGCAGTCTATCGTTTCGGAAAATTGTGCGGTACGTGTACATTGCATATTGGTGGTAGGTTGGTTGAATTTGAAGAGCATCAGATCCAAAATGTCTCTTTGCCTGTAAAAAAATTACTCCAAACAATAGGCATTGACTTACAAAAAGGCCAACAGTATGAAGAAAGTAATTTGAAAAAATTAACAGATTTTATGGCGTCTGTTATTGCGAGAATGTTACAAAAAAGATTAACTGAAACTGACAAAATCCTTCTTTTAGGTCATGAACCGAATTGGACTGAGAGTGTGGAGGCAATTATGTTTTCTGGTGGGGTTGGAGATTGTATTTATCAACTAGATAATCAACAACTTCTTCATAATCAATATCACGACATAGGGGTTCTACTTGCGACATCCTTAAAAGAAAATTCGGATTTGATGAACTGGGATTGGATAGTCCCCACGGAGACAGTAAGAGCGACGGTACTTGGAGCAGGAACGCAAACAACTGAAATTAGCGGAGCAACGATTCAGGTCGAAACTGAAAACTTACCGATAAAAAATCTGCCAGTTTATCAAATTTGTTTGGAGCATGATTTTGAAAAAGGCTTGCAAAAAATAGCAAGGGCGATGGAAGAAGCGATTGAAATCTTTGACCCTCAGCGGGAAGGCCAAAATTTCGCACTCTGTTTAACTGATGTTCCTTATTTACGTTTTTGCGAAGTTCAACAATTAGCCTCTGTTTTATTAGATGCAATAAAAATAAAACCACATCAAAACCAACCTTTAGTCATCGTGCTGGAAAGTGATCATGCGAAAGCACTGGGTCAAACGTTGAATGTTCAATCGAAAGAGCAAAGTGTTATCTGTATTGATCAAATTCAAGTAGAACACGGGGATTACCTTGATATTGGCCAAGAGTTACAAACAGGAGTTGTCCCAGTCGTTATTAAAACACTCACTTTCCATGGGTAAGAAAGGAGCTTCAAAGATTTGAATTTAAAGACAACGCTATTTGGAAATGTCTATCAATTTTCTTCTTTAAAAGATTTGTTTGCCAAAGCAAATGAGGAAAAATCTGGTGATCGATTGGCCGGTATTGCGGCGGAAACTGTACAAGAAAGAATTGCTGCGAAAGAAGTACTAAGTGATTTAACATTAGCTGATATTCGAAACCATCCGTTGCTCCCGCCAGAAGAAGATGAAGTATCAAAAATAATTGAGAGCCAAATCAATGAACCGATCTATCAATCAATTAAAAATTGGTCGGTTGCTGAATTAAGAGAATATATTTTAAATGATGCTACAACAGGCGAAGATTTAAAACGTCTCAGTCGAGGGTTAAACAGTGAAATGATTGCTGCTGCGGCAAAGCTGATGTCTAACTTGGATCTTGTACATGCCGCTGACAAACTAGAAGTTTTATCAAAATGTAATATTACAATTGGTCAAAAAGGAGTGCTTGCTTCAAGGCTTCAACCAAACCATCCAACCGATAATGTGGAAGGGATGATCGCTTCTTTAAAGGAAGGACTTTCATACGGAATCGGAGATGCGGTTATCGGCATTAATCCAGTCGATGATTCCGTCGAAAGCGTAAAGCGGCTTTTGCATGCAACACATGATTTTATTCAAGAGTGGTCTGTCCCAAGTCAAAATTGTGTATTGGCACATGTCACTGCTCAAATGAAAGCGATTGAACAAGGTGCTCCAGCGGACATGATTTTCCAAAGTATCGCGGGGACGGAAGCGGCTAACCGTTCATTTGGCATAAGCGCATCCCTCCTGGAAGAAGCAAATGACATGGCATTAACACTCGGGACAGGAACTGGCCCGCAACGTTTGTACTTTGAAACAGGGCAAGGTTCGGAATTGTCGGCAGAAGCGCATTTTGGGATTGACCAAATGACGCTAGAATCTAGAAACTATGGATTTGCCCGCTACTATGATCCTTACATCGTAAATACAGTTGTTGGATTTATAGGGCCGGAATATTTATATG
Organism: Pueribacillus theae; assembly: GCF_003097615.1. NCBI lineage: Bacteria > Bacillati > Bacillota > Bacilli > Caryophanales > Bacillaceae > Pueribacillus > Pueribacillus theae. The sequence goes on along the minus strand of NZ_QCZG01000003.1, from coordinate 74,175 downwards.
ATAACAAACAAGTGATAAGAGCTGGGCTAGAAGATCATTTTATGGGCAAAATGCATTGCATTCCAATGGGAGTTGACATTTGTTATACGAATCACATTAAAGCGGATCAAAATGATATTGAAAATTTGGGCGTACTGCTTACAGCCGCTGGTGTAAATTTCATTATCGCGACACCTATGGGGGATGATTGTATGCTTAATTATCAATCGATGAGTTATCACGATGTTGCTGCGTTGAGGCAAACGATGAAAAAGCGACCGGCGCCGCTGTTTGAACAATGGCTTGAAAAGATGGGGATCTTTGAAAATGGAAAACTAAGCAAGCTGGCTGGGGATCCAACCATTTTTACACGATAGGAGTTGGTTAGAGTGGATCGTGAGTTGGTGGAAAAGGTTACGAAAATGATATTAAGTAAAATGAGCGAAAGTGGGATAAGGAGAGATGAAACAAGAGATGTGACTGTTAAGTTTTGGAACCACGGTACACCTAAACCAGAAGTAACAAATTTAACTACGCCTCCTTTTCAACCATTTCAAGATGAATCGAATGATAAACCAACCGTAAAGCTTTATAACAATAAAACGGTGGAAGCGGAAAAGGAAAAGTCTAGTTCGGACAAACGTAAAGAAAACACAACAGACGACATGATTGAAAATACAATCGGAATTGAAAATCCAATCCATCCGGATGAACTTATGAATCTAGTAAATAAAACACCTGCAAGGATTGGGATCGGAAGAGCGGGCTTACGGCCAAAGACGAAAACATGGTTAAAATTCCGTTTCGACCATGCTGCGGCTGTCGATGCTGTGTACGGTCATGTGGATGAAGAAATTTTGAAAAAGTTAAACCTGTTCTCAGTAAATACGAAAGTGGACGATAAGGAGGTGTACATTCGCCGTCCTGATTTTGGCCGAAAACTGTCAGACGAAGCAAAGCAGTTGCTTGAACAAAAGTGTATCAAGTCTCCTACTGTCCAAATTATCGTTTCAGATGGCCTTAGTTCTAAAGCGATCGATAAAAATATCGAAGATGTGTATCTGTCATTAGGGCAATCATTAAAGAGTCAAGGAATAGATGTTGGGACTCCTTTCTTTATTAATAAAGGAAGGGTCGCTGTAATGGATGAAGTTGGGGAATTGCTAAAACCGAAAGTTGTCGTTTTATTAATTGGTGAACGCCCAGGATTGGTAAGTGCTGAATCATTAAGTGCTTATTTATGCTATGAGCCGAGAATAGGAACGATTGAAGCGGATCGGATGGTCATTTCGAATATTCATAGGGGAGGGATTCCTCCAGTAGAAGCTGGTGCATATTTAGGAACAGTCGTTCAAAAGATTTTAAAATATGAAGCTAGTGGAGTAGGACTCGTACAAAGAGAGGGGTAGGAGGTGAAGTGTATGAACTTGGAGAGGGTTCATGCTGAGATTCTTGCAGTTCGGCTCATACCAAATGTCGATCATGGATTAGCTAGACAATTGCAATTAAATCAATACCATCGCAGTCTTGCGATTTTTACGACGACAATCGATGATATTGGCTACACGGCATTGGATGAAGCAACGAAAAGGGCAGATGTAGAAGCGGTTTACGCACGCTCTTTTTATGCCGGGGCCGATCATGCTTCAGGCCCACTGTCTGGTGAGTTTATTGGCATACTTGCAGCTCCTAATCCCGATGAAGTGAAGAGCGGAATGGAAGCTGTAAAACAAACTGTTGAAAATGATGCTTTCTTTGAAGCAGTAAATCAAGATAAAACGCATGTACTTTATGCGCATGTTGTTTCAAGTACGGGCAGTTACTTATCCAAGGAAGCAGGCATCAAGATGGGAGAACCACTCGCTTATCTTATTGCCCCGCCGCTTGAAGCCATGTATGGACTCGATGCGGCTTTGAAGGCATCGGATGTTGAATTAAAAAAGTTTTTTGGGCCTCCTTCTGAAACAAACTTTGGCGGAGGATTGCTAACCGGCTCCCAATCCGCATGCCAAGCCGCTGCAGACGCGTTTCGCGATTGCATTATTGAAATAGCAAAACAGCCAATTCACTACTAGTGTGTGTTCAACAAGGAGGACAACGAGAGGCAAGAAGGTCGAGGAAGCGCAGCTTTGAGCACCGTAGCGACGAGCGATACTACTATGATTTTGCTGCGAGTTGCACCGAGAAAACAAGCTTCGAAGCAATGCTTGTAGACGCAGGTGCATATAGTATCTTCAATTCGTGAGGACGGAATAGCAAGCTGACGAAGAGATTCGCAGCCTATCGTTCCCGGACTTTTTGAACATCCTCTACTAATGAAGAAAGGAGAGATGTAACTTTGATGCCATTGGATCATGATTTACAGTCTGTGCATGAAATGAGAGAAGCGGTGAAAAAAGCGAAAGAAGCTCAATTAACATATTTGCGTTTCTCTCAACAAGAAGTAGACGAAATCGTCAAAAAGGTTTCCGATGCTGCTTTTAATCAATCATTACGATTGGCACAGATGGCGGTTGAAGAAACAGGAATGGGGGTCGTAGAACATAAAAAAATAAAAAATGAAGTTGGCTCCAAAAGTGTGTATGAATCCATTCGCCATGAAAAAACAGTGGGAATCATTAACGAAGATTCGGTGAACAAAGTTGTGGAAATTGCTGAACCATATGGCCTTATCGCTGGTATTATCCCGACTACAAATCCAACATCAACAGCTATTTTCAAAACGTTAATTTCTTTAAAAACGAGAAATGCCATTGTAGTCAGTCCCCATCCCAGTGCAGTGAATTGTACAATCGAAGCATTAAAAATCTGCCTTCAAGCAGCTGTTGAAGCCGGTGCTCCAGAGGGTATTATTGGTTGGATATCTAAGCCAACGATGATGGCAACAACTGAATTAATGCAGCATAAAGATATTAGTTTGGTTCTAGCTACTGGTGGTGGAGGATTAGTACGTGCCGCGTATAGTTCGGGTAAACCGGCATATGGTGTTGGGCCTGGTAATGTACCAGCCTACATTGAGAAAACAGCGAAAATTGATCGCGCCGTGAAAATGATCGTTGATAGTAAAACATTCGATAATGGCACAATTTGTGCAACAGAACAAAGTTTAATTATCGATCGCAACGTGAAGCAAATGGCCGTTAGAGAGCTAAGAAATAACGGAGCATACTTTTTAAGTGAAAAAGAAAAGGAATTAATGGAAAAAATCATTTCCCCTACACCTGGCAAATTAAACTCTAAAATCGTAGGGAAAGATGCTGTAACAATTGCTGACATGGCTGGAATCTCTGTTCCGTCCCAAACAAGATTACTTATTGCAGAAGAAACGAAAGTGGGAAAGGATGTTCCTTTTTCTATTGAAAAATTATCTCCGATTTTTCCTTTATACACGGTGAATGATTATCAAGAAGCAAAAGAACTTTGTCTGAAGTTATTAAATTTGGGAGGGAGGGGACATACGTTATCGATTCATACGAATAATGAACAAGTGGCAAAAGAATTTGGTCTTGAGATGCCAGTTTCAAGGATTCTTATTAATACTCTTTCCTCGATCGGAGCCGTTGGCGCAACGACAAATTTGATGCCATCCATGACGCTCGGTTGTGGTTCATTTGGAGGAAACATCACATCAGACAACATTACTGCTCGCCATTTAATTAATATTAAACGAATGGCCTATGGGGTTAAGGATGTTGACATACCTGTTTCTTCCCAAAATTCAAATGCAAGTAAAAATTTGAAGCAGTCAGAAGATGTTGAACGAATTGTTGAACAAGTGTTACACAAAATCAATCCTGAAAACCCAGTTGATACAGATGTGATTTCTGAAATGGTAAACGAAGTAATTAAAAAATATCAAATGAATGAAATATAGGAGGAATTATAAATGGCTAGAGAACTTACCGCATTAGGCATGATTGAAACGAAAGGACTCGTTGCTTCCATTGAAGCGGCTGACGCAATGGTAAAAGCGGCAAATGTACACTTAGTTGGAAAGGTACACGTCGGTGGAGGAATTGTAACCGTTCTTGTGCGAGGAGATGTTGGCGCGGTCAAAGCGGCGACAGAATCTGGATCCGCTGCTGCTCAACGTGTCGGCGAACTCATTTCTGTACATGTCATTCCACGCCCGCACAACGAGTTGGAAAGCATCCTGCCAAAAATTGACCTAGAACTTTGATGGAAATTCGACAAGTGAGGAGTTGGAAACATGAACCAACAAGTCATTCAAACCATCGTAGAAGAGGTAGTTCAACAACTTTCGAATAAGCCCTCCTCCCCGAAAATTATTCCTATTGCCGTTTCGGCACGGCATTGTCATTTAAGTAAAAATGACTTGAAAACATTGTTCGGAGAGGGGTATGAATTGACAAAAAAAGCAGATTTATCCCAACCAGGGCAATTCGCCGCAAATGAAACGGTGTCAATCATCGGGCCAAAGGGAAGCATTCAAAATGTACGCATTCTTGGCCCCACAAGAAACCTTACGCAAGTTGAGGTTAGTAAGACTGACGCGATCATGCTTGGCTTAAATCCTCCTCTGAGGGAATCAGGCGATATTAAAGGCTCATCACCGATTACGATTTTAGGCCCCGAAGGAAGTATTTACTTAAAAGAAGGTTTAATTATCGCGAAGGCGCATATCCATATGCACCCGGAAGATGCAGAAGCCTTTCAAGTAAAAAATGGCGACTATGTCCGAATTACGACAGAGGACATACGCCCAGTGTCCTTTGAACAAGTGCTAATTCGCGTTTCACCAAACTATAAACTTGAAATGCATATTGACACCGATGAAGCAAATGCCGGTTTCATTACAACAGGTAAAAAAGGAAAATTAATCAAGTATGCAGGTTTATCATGATCGAGCGAACAGTTATAGAAGAAATCGTTTTAGAAGTCCTAAAAAATCTAGATCGTGATGTTTTTAGGAAACCGGATCTTTTTGTGATCAACGCTTCTGCTGAAGAAAAAAAGCAATTAGAAAAACATTGGAATGTACACAGCATATCATCCACATGTCATGACGTTCCAAACGATGTACAAGAGGTTGCCTTTTTCAATGTCACACAAGATTTAATCGTGAAAGGAGCACTAGGAATAACAGATACTCCGGAAAGTAAGATGCTTTCTCATCTTATGATGAAAGGCTTGCGCATCAGCTTGATTCCTTCAATTGAATTAGAGTGGATCTTGAAAAGTAATGAAAAAAAAGCGACAAACCCAAACTATGTGAATCATCTATTAAACTATAAGAACATGCTGAAAAGCTTTGGTGTTTACCTCCAATCTTTAGAGGAGCTGGTTCCTAGGAAGGCTCATTCTAAAGAATCAACAAATTTAATAAAAGACCAAATTACCTTCCATGAAAAGCTTTTAACACAAAGGCATGTGGAAAATAGCGAAGAGACGAAAATTATGATTCACAAATCTACCATTGTCACCCCATTAGCTCGTGATACAGCGAGGAAATTAGGAAAAAGCATCTATGTAATCGAATGAAAGGGACTGAAGGCAAATGCAAATCGGTACAGTGATTGGAAATGTTTGGGCGACAAGAAAAGAAGATCATTTAAAAGGGCTAAAATTTTTAATCGTCCAACCAGAGTCTCCTCAAGGATCGGCGATTGACTTTGCATACATTGCCGTTGACCGTATTGGCGCAGGTGTTGGGGACAAAGTGATGGTGACAAGAGGAAGCGCGGCTGCCAATATGACATCAGACCTTCGGTTACCAATTGATGCCCTAATTATCGGAATTGTTGATTCCATTGATGTAGAAAGAGGTGATGACTTTGCCAAAGGCACTAGGGATGATTGAAACAAGGGGACTTATCGGTTCAATCGAAGCTGCCGACGCGATGGTGAAAGCCGCCGATGTCCGTTTAGTTACGCAAGAGAAAATTGATGCCGCATTAGTATCCGTCTTAGTCGAAGGTGATGTTGGCGCCGTTCAAGCAGCAGTAGAAGCCGGAAAAGAAGCCGCTGACCGAGTCGGAGAACTCATCGCATCCCACGTCATTCCACACCCTGACGAAGGGATCGGAGAACTTCTTAAAAAAGAAGAACCTAAGGAAAAACCAAAGCCAAAAGAAAAAATGAAAAAAGAAGAAACGAAAGCAAAACCACCCCAGAAAAATAAAGGGGCAAAGAGTAAGGATGGATCATCGGACATGGATAAATAACTACAAAGAAGCAAGAATGTTAGGAAGGAGGGAAATCGATGGCGTTTAAACGGAGAAAAATTGCGGTCATCGGTGCTGGAAATACCGGCGCGACAGCCGCTTTCATGTTAGCCCAAAAGGAACTTGGTGACATTATCATCGTTGATATCCCATCGATGTCGAACCCGACAAAAGGGAAAGCGCTCGATATGCTGCAAGTGGGCCCGGTGCAGGGATTTAATGTAACGATCAGCGGCACATCCCATTACGAAGACATACAGGACGCTGATTTAGTCATCATTACGGCGGGCCTTCCCAGGAAACCGGGAATGAGTCGAGATGATCTCGTGACGACAAATGCAAACATCATAAAAGACGTTTCTGAACAAATCGCTCGCCACGCACCAAATAGCTATATTATTGTCTTAAGCAATCCCGTTGATGCGATGACATATGTTTGTTATAAAACGACAGGTTTTGCTAAAAATCGCGTCATTGGTCAATCAGGGGTTCTGGATACAGCAAGGTTCAATACATTTGTCGCCGAAGAATTAAATGTCTCTGTGGAAGACATTTCAGGATTTGTACTCGGGGGCCACGGCGATGATATGGTTCCATTAGTTCGCTACTCTTATGCAGGTGGAATTCCACTAGAAAAAATTCTTCCCGCAGAGCGTTTGGAAGCGATCGTTGAACGGACGCGCAAAGGAGGCGGTGAAATTGTCAATTTACTCGGCAATGGAAGTGCCTACTACGCTCCCGCTGCCTCGGTTGTTGAAATGGCAGAAGCCATCTTAAAAGATAAAAAACGAATTTTGCCATCCATTGCTTATCTAGAGGGAGAATATGGCTACCAAGATATCTACCTAGGTGTTCCGACAGTCCTTGGTGGAGACGGCATTGAAAGCATTATCGAACTGCCGCTCACAACTGAAGAAAAAGAAGCCCTTAACAAATCTGCTCAGTCCGTACAAAATGTCATGTCGATTTTATGAATATCAGATACATTGAGGTTGTCGTAAATCAATTACTAGTTGATTTTACGACAGCCTTTTATTTTTTTGCCTTTTATCCCGCATTAACTGGATCTAAATTGGCAAACGTACCCCTTCAATTCTCGGGGTTGCGGAGGTGAATGCTTTGAAATAGTTTAATGGAAATGAGAGGAGATGAGCAAACATGCAATTGTTTAAGGATAGTGAACATTTTTATAAAGTGATCGGTGAGTTTGCGAAGATACCAACACGACCAAGGACGATAGAGGAATTTAGACAATGGTGGAGCGATAGCCCAGCTTATTATGAAAATGGAGATGAGGTTGATCAAATTAATCAAATTGGTAAAAAAATCGGGAATTCTAAAATGATCGTTGAATTTGAGATCGTGGAGCCGGATGCAGTGATTTGTATTGATGCGAGGAACCCCACTAAAGGAGAAAATTACACGGTATATCTTGGTCAATCTAATGTGGTGCCTGATGTGTCTGTCATCGCAACAGGGAATACTGCCCACCAATTTTGGGGCGGTCTAGTAAGTGTCCCGGTCGCTTTATTGACAGGGAAAATTAAGACGAAAGGTTCCAAAAAGAAAGCTTTGCAGCTATTGCCTCGAATTACTCCCGCCTTTTCATTATATCCGCGTTATCTTGAGCTAATTGGGGAAAAGCAGCTTTTGGAAGCATTATTTTCACCGCAAAGAAGATGATCATACACGACATTTTACGGTAGATGTTGAAAAATTACGAAATTTTAAGGAATAGCCCCTTCTTTCCTTATTCCCTACGATAAAGAAAAGTGAAACAAATGAGGGGTGTTCCATTGAGTATTTCAAAAGAAGCCTCATCTGGACAGGAGAACGATGAGTTCAAGGTGGCTCTGCACGCTGTCGGAAAGGAAATAAAAAAGGAACGTGAAGCAATTACTAGATGGCAAAGACGAAGAAAAATCGTGTCCGTTTTTGCAAAACATGGGTTGCTGTTTTTATTGAAGGATACTGAAATATGGAAATTGTTTGGAAAGAAACAAAGGAACAAAACAGAAAATGATCAGCTTCACAAAATCGGTGAGCGGATTCGCATCGCTTTTGAAGAACTTGGGTCAACATTTATTAAGCTGGGCCAAGTGCTTGTAACGCGCCAAGATCTGTTGCCTGAACCAATCACGTTAGAGTTGGAAAAATTGCTAGATGAAGTGCCAGCCATCGATTTCCGCCATATTCAGTACGTTTTGGAAGCTGAATTGGAAGATGGATTAGATACTTTTGAATGGATTCACCCCATTCCGCTTGGTTCAGGGTCACTTGCACAAGTGTATAAAGCTGGCTTAAAGGACAGAAGTATAGTAGCTGTCAAGGTTATTCGCCCAACGGTGGAAAAATTGTTCCAAACAGACATTGCCGTAATTAAACAAATGGCAAAAATGCTGCAAAAAAGGCTGCCTGTACAATTATCAGCTTCTCTCAATTTAATGGGATTAGTTGAAGATTATTACAGTGGTTCAATGGAAGAATTGGATATGCAGATTGAAGCATTCAAAATGAATGAATATCGGAGGGAGGTTGTCCGTTTTGAACATATTCATGTTCCCGAAGTGGTTGATGCAACGAAAAACGTATTGTTGATGGAATATATTAACGGTTGGATGCTAAAGGAATTCCCTGTCGATTACCTTAGTTTTGAGGAAAGGGTACTGATAATGACCGATTTGGCGCATGGCTATATTGAAAGCATGCTTGTCGGCATCTATCATGCTGATGCCCATGGCTCGAATATTATGATTGATAAAAATGAGAAACGCGCCGTCGTCATCGACTGGGGAATGACCGGAAAGATTGACAGTAATATGGCACATATATTAATGCGGACCATTATGCACATCCAGCTGAACCAGGCTGATGATGCCGCAGAAGTCGTTATCGAGTTATTTCCACCGACGGTTTACACAGATATTGTAAAACTTCGAGATGAACTGAGTCGTTTAGCCCTTCATTATGTTAATACGAATCAAGGCAATGAACGATACAATTATGGCCGCCTCGTTCTTGATGCAATGACGATAGCAATGAAAAATTATTGTAAAATTCCGAGCAGCCTTGCATTATGGGCAAAAGGTTTTTCTGCAACAGAAGGTGTCGCTCGCTGGCTATGCCCCGAAATTTCGTATGGAAAAATGATTGAGACATACGAAATGGGCGTGTTAAAAAATATGCTTGGCAAACGGTTTAATTATAGAGCCAATGCCAGTTTGCTGGGAGAGTCAGGAAAGCTTTTAGCGACTTTTCCTAGACGAATCAATAAAGTGATGGAACATACAGCCGGTAATAACATGAAAATGAACCTCCAGGTTCAGACAGACCCGATTTCAAGCAATTTGGCAAACCAAGTGATAAATCGCATCGGGATTACATTAATTTTCGCATCGATTTTAATCGTCACCAGCATGATGATCGCGAATGCTTCCAGTGCTAGGTTTCTAGGGATTGAGGCAAAAACGTATGCAGGCTTCGGAATAATTGCATCAACTCTCTTCACAATTTTTGTACTTTGGAGATTGTTACGCTCAGGAAAGCACCGCTCTATCAATTAAAAGATTTGTGATTAGGGCGATTTTCTTGAGAAGAGCTTGCTATTTTGTATAAAAACATGGCTTAAGGCTCTATACCGAAGCGCCTTCATACAAAGATAGGGTTTTAAATACAAACATCGCGAAGAAGTTACGACTTTTTTCGGAATATTGTTTATCATTGGAAAGGCTTACATTATTGTCAAAGGAATTTTAAACAGAATCATTTAAATCTTTGAAAAGTTTGGAGGTGGAAAAATAAACGAGTGCTTTCTTTTTTTTAATCAGGGAAATACGAATACGTACTGGTATTAATTGAGGTGTTCAGAAAATGGAATTTTCGCTATTCGCAAATGACGCGAAGAAAAAACCTCAGGTTAAGTTGCTCTATGCTGCATTAATGCTGTTTACTGAAAAAGGTTTTCGAGAAACGACAGTATTAGACATTGTCGAGCATGCCCATGTATCGAAGACAACATTCTACAATTTTTTTAGCAGCAAAGAAGAGTTGCTAGCTTGCTTGTTTCAAGAGCTTTTAGAGGAAGTTTTAATGAAAGTGAAAACAGCGGCGCAGCGCGAGAAGGAAATGGAAGACAAAGCGCTGGCGGGAATTAAGTGTTATCTTCAAATCTGTTTGCACCAGCGTCCAGTTGCGCAGCTTTTATTAGTTTCCTCCGTTGGCGTCAATCAAGCTGTTGAAGAGGTTCGCCATAGAGCCCATGTCCAGTTTGCGGAATTCATTTATGGAACCGTTCGAAATGAACTTGAACCAACGGATGCAGAATTTGACAATGACTTACATATTTTTTCGCAAGCGATGGTTGGTGCGATAAATGAAGTGGTTGTCCATAAAGTAATTGGGGTTGATAAACAAACAGATATCGAACCGCTAGCCGAGCTATTAAATCGTATCGTTGTCGGTTCTTATCATTTTCTCATAAATGATGCAGTTCCTGTTTCTTCTCGGTAAAAATGAGCGTTTGCTTTAAAGGGGGAATGCGATGGCAGAACGATAAGCAAGCGAAAAGAAGCTTTTGGAAAATAAATGAATTTTAAAAAATCAATTTAGGAGGAGTACTAATGGCTACAATTAAAGAAATTTTTCAATTAATCGAATCAGAATTGGAGAAGGATCCTTCCCGTGCGGATGGAATCGAAGCAGTTTATCAGTTCAATATTACCGGAGATGAGGAAAGCACATATCAAGTGATTCTTCGTTCAGATAGCGGTTCTGTCGTTGAAGGAGAAAAGGAAACAGCTGATTGTACATTAACGATTGATTCGGCAGATTTCAAAAAAATGGTTGATGGTGAATTGAATGGAACAGAAGCGTTTATGAGTGGCCTGCTTCAAATCGACGGGGATATGGGTCTTGCATTAAGATTACAAGATATTCTTTCGGCTTACAGCGCCGCTCAACAGTGATCCAACATTCAGCAGCCCTTAGCTTAAATTGTCTTCATGGCAGAATGAATTATTTACATCTGGCTTCGGGCTTCTGAGATCTGATATCTGATTACGGGAGGCGTGAAATGAATCTAGTACAAATTTGGCGTGATAATATCGAAGAGTTTGGCACGTACCCTGTTCTCATTTTCGAGGGCAAAGAATACACAAATACGTATTGTGATGAACTCTCTTCGCAACTTGCGCATACGTTAATCGATTTAGGTGTTGAACGTGGTGATCGTGTTGTTGTTACAATGCCGAACTGTCCGGAAGTCGTGATCGCTTTTGCAGGAATTCTAAAATGCGGTGCGGCAGTTGTCCCTGTCATGCCATTGTTACAAGCTAAGGAGATTCACTACATTCTTAAGGACTGTAAGCCGAAGGTTGTTTTGACGACAGAGCCGCTCTTTGCAAAGGTGACAGAAGCATCACGTGATTTATCGTCAACACTAAAGATTTTTACTCTTGATCAATCGAATTCACCGCATTCATTATATAACAAATTAGAGAGCCAATCGAAAAAAGCGCCAGACATCGCGATTGGTGAAAATGACGAAGCCGCATTGCTATATACGGCTGGTACGACCGGTAATCCAAAAGGAGTGATGCTGACGCATAAAAACCTTTATTCAAATGCAAAGGCGGCATCGAAAACAGCCAAAATCTTGCAAGTAAAAACAGGCCGCGTCGGACTTGGAATTTTGCCCTTCTCGCACGCGTTTGGGTTTACAATGATGAATGTCGCTCTCATGCTCGGTGATAAAAATGTATTACTCCCGTATTTTGACCCTGTTAAAGTGTTTGAAGCGATTGAAAAATATAAAGTAACACACTCCGCAATGGTTCCGGCTATGTTTCACGCTTTGTACCATCACCCGGATGCGGATAAGTACGATACAAAGAGTTTTTTCGCTTGTATTTCCGGTTCAGCATCCCTTCCTCAGCAGCTGGCTAAAGATTTTCAACGGAAATTCGGCTGTATTGTTTTAGAGGGTTACGGGTTGTCTGAAGCCGCTCCAATCGTAACTGCAACGGATCCCATGAAGAAAATCAAACCGGGATCGGTTGGATTGCCATTGCCAGGGATTGAAGTGGCTGTTGTTGACGAGAACGGCAACCGTCTTCCGCCAAATGAAGTGGGTGAATTGATTGTTTCTGGCCCGAATGTCGCAAAGGGCTACCATGGAAAGCCAGAGGAAAGCGAAAAAGTAATCAAAGATGGCTGGCTTTACACTGGGGATATGGCGAAAATTGACGAAGAAGGGTACGTATTCATTGTCGATCGGAAGAAAGATATGATTATACGCGGTGGTTTTAATATTTATCCGAGAGATCTTGAAGAATTGTTAATGGCCCATCCTAGTGTCGCAGAAGCCGGTGTTGTTGGTGTACCTTCTCCTAGCATGGGAGAAGAGGTCATCGCTTATGTTGTGAAACGCCGAGGTGTACAGGTGACTGAGGAAGAGCTAATTCAATTTTGCCATGAGAATATTGCAAAATACAAGTCTCCAAGGATGATAAAAATTGTCGGCTACCTACCCAAAAATTTAATCGGAAAAATTGATAAAAATAAGCTTCGTGAATGGGCAAAGAAGGAGTTTAATACAGCTGCCCTAAACTAAATGAAACAAAAATGGAAATAAGAGAGTACCAAAATTCGAAATGTTCTATCGTTGTAAAGAGAGAAAAGGAGGGGTTAGCATTTGATTTCGTTTCGACCGACAGAAGATGAACAGGCATTTAGCAATCTAGCCAAAAACTTTGCCATTGAGAATATTCGTCCAAAAGCAAGGGAGTGTGAACAAGAGAGGTCTGTAAGCAATGAAATAACAAAAGAGGTTGAGGAGTTGGGATTTGCGGCGCTTGAACTTCCAGAAAGCTGGGGTGGGTTAGAACTTCCACTTATCTCACAAGTCCAAATTTTACAGGCGCTTAGTTATGGAGATTTGGACGTTGTTCAAGGGTTGCCTGGAGCGGGTGATGCTGCTTCATTAATCAGACTTGTTCCTGATAAATCAGCTTTTCAATCCTATAAAGAAGCGAATCTTAATGGAGACAGGCAGGATGTTGCTTTCATCGATGCGACGGATAGAGAAGGCTCATTAGCTTCAGACTTTGAAATCATAGCGAATGGCAATGAGTACGTGCTGCGCGGGACTTCCAAACCGGTTCGACTGGCAGCATCGGCTAAATACATCGCAATCGCAGGTATTGATTCTCAAAGCGAACCGGTCGTCCTGTGGCTGGAGAATAGCGACAAGTGGCGTGTACTTGAAGGAGACTATCGTCTCGGATTGCTTTCTTCAGGACTAGGGCGCATCCAATTTTCAGATTTACAAGTAGGGGCGGAACAAGTCATCGCCCGAGGGGATGAAGCAAGGACTCTCATATCAAATGTTCAAGATCGCATTCGTGTTCTGCAAGGCGCTAAAGAAGTAGGCTTAATGGAAGCGGCACTCGACTATGCGATTGAATATACGGCGGGAAGGAAAGCATTCGGCCAGGAGATTGCGAAATTCCAAGGTGTCTCCTTCACGATCGCAGATATGGCGTTTGAATTTCAAGCTGCCCATCATCTCGTATGGCAAGCGGCGTTAAAAGTGGATGATGAAGCAGAAGATGATGCGAGCCATTCTTTGAGAGCCTTGTCTCGTGCTCACCGATCCGTTCGCTTTGTGACTGACTCTGCTGTGCAAATGCTCGGTGGGCATGGTTATGTGCAAGAGTTTCCAGTTGAGAAATGGATGAGAGACGCACAGGCCCAAGTGGCTTTATATGGCAGGGAGAGAGATTTGCTCATACGCCTAGGTGAACAAATCTTGAAACCAGTGGAAGAGAGGGTTGCCCAATGATTTCTTTTGAACTATCACCACAGCAGAAGCAAATAAAAAATTTGGTTCATTGGTTTGCAAAAAATGAAATTCGCCCCATTGCGATGGAAGCCGATCGGCTTGGAAAAGTTCCTGATGAATGGCTTGATAAAGTGAATAAAATGGGCATTCACCTAAATACTTCTACTTTTAGCGGTGGAAGCAAAAAATCAAAAGATGATGCGAAGAAGAGTGCCAAATCGGAAAAAGAAGGAAATCGGATGGCTGTCATTGCGACGGAGGAAATGGCTTGGGGTTGCCCCGCGATTGCTTTGTCTCTTCCTGGCGCGGGACTTGGAGGGCCTCCTGTTCAAAGCAGCGGCACACCTGAACAAAAAGAGCGCTTTCTATCCATTTTTACAAAAGATAAACCGCGTTGGGGGGCTTATGCTTTAACAGAGCCAGAAGCAGGCTCAGATGCTTCCGGAATTCGGACAACAGCCCAAAAAGTTGATGGTGGCTATGTGTTGAACGGACAGAAAATTTTTATTACAAACGGAGGCCGTGCATCTTGGGTCGTAGTATTTGCCACAGTCGATCGCCATTTAGGCCGAGCTGGGCAGCGCGCCTTTGTTGTTGAAAAAGGGACACCCGGATTCAGCTGTACACGTCTCGCTGAAAAGATGGGATTGCGTGCGAACGAGACGGCGGAACTATTGTTTGAAGATTGCTTCGTACCTCAAGAAAACCTTCTTGGCGGCGAAGAGCTTTACAGTGCGAGCGATAACAAACCATCAGGATTTCAGGTGGCGATGAAAACGTTTGACAGCACCCGTCCGATTGTAGCTGCCATGGCCATTGGAATCGCACGCGCAGCCTATGAATATACCGTTGATTTAGTAAAGAAAGAATACCCTAAACAAGGTCGTCTTTACCATGAAGCAGCAGAAATTTTAGCGGAGGCTGAGCAAGATATTTATGCGGCACGTCTCTTAACATGGGAAGCTGCCTGGAAAGCGGATGTTGGCCAAGCGAATGCGAAGGAAGCTGCAATATGTAAAGCGGTTGCAGGAAAAATGGCGCTGGATGTTTGCTCGAAATGTCTTGAATTGCTTGGCCCTATTGGACTTGACGGGCACCTCGTTGAAAAGCTTTATCGTGATGTAAAAGTATTCGATATTTTCGAAGGTACGAATCAAGTTCAACATCTTGTAACGGCAAGACGTCTTTATGCTCCGCATGAGGTTTATGTGTAACCGGAAGTCAGAGTTCGGAGGCCAAAAGCCGGATGAAAGGAAGGCTTCGAAGCCATAGGCTCGTTTTCGATTAACATTTATATTTGAACTCTTGTTTCTGACAACGATTTCTGGAAAAGGAGGGATAAGATTGTCATACCAAACCATTACTATTGACCGAAGAGAGAAGGGAATTGCTTGGATCATCATTGACAATCCCCCCGCGAATGCGATTAGTGATACGCTCATGAGCGATCTTGAGCGTGCGGCGGACGAACTTGAATCTGATAAGGCGGTACGCGTCGTGGTTATTACTTCCGCTCACGAAAAGACTTTCGTAGCTGGCGCAGATTTAAAAGGCATGATTCAGGGTGGAAGCAAATACGCCGGCCAAAAGAACGGAATTGCGGCGCAATGCGGTCGGATGCAGCATTGCTTTGACCGTTTTGCGAAAATGGAGAAACCAGTCATTGCTGCGATTAATGGGCATGCGCTAGGTGGAGGATGTGAACTTGCGTTAGCTTGCGATTTTCGAATCATGTCCAAAGGAAAAATCGGTCTGACCGAAGTGTCTCTCGGAATCATTCCAGGTGCTGGTGGTACACAGCGGATGACACGGTTGTTGGGGCGTGCAAAAGCAACCGAACTTATTTTTACGTCTAGCCGCTTAACACCCGAAGAAGCATTGCAAATCGGCCTTGTTAACAAAGTGACAGAACCAGAGATGCTTGTTGAAGAGACGACAGAATTTGCCGAGCAACTAGCCGAAGGTGCAGTGAAAGCAATGGGATTGGCGAAGCGTGCAATTCATGCTGCGGAAGGTTTAATCGACGAAGGGTTTGATGTGGAAGCAACTGCTTTTGCCCAGACATTTAATACAGGGGAACCTGGAGTAGGGTTGGCAGCATTTTTCCAAAAGAAAAAACCGCAATTTTTACGTTAGTTCAACGGTGGAATAAAAAATTTTAATCTACGTTCAGTTATTCAAACTCAAAAGACTGTTCCTTAAAATTCTTTTGTTCCTTTTATTAAAAAGTCATTTAAAAAGGTGGGGATGTTGTTGTCTTCTTGGTCAAATTTATTGGAAGGAAAGGTGGCGGTCGTTACTGGCGCTTCACGGGGGCTTGGCCGCGCCGACGCTCTTGCACTGGCAGAAGCAGGTGCAGATGTTGTGATTACAGATATTTTGATTGAATCTGATGAAGAGAGTCGCAATGAAGCTCAAAAGTATGGGCCGTTATCTCAAGTGTTGCAAAGTACGAAAGTCGTCTATGCAGAAAAAACGGCAAAAGAAATTCAAGATATGGGGCGCCGCTCCTTCGCTATAAAAATGGATGTCACGAATCGCGAACAAGTGAAGGATGTTTTTGCCAGGATTAAAGAGGAGTTTGGTTCGATTGATATCCTTGTGAACAACGCCGGTACACTTGACCATGTGTCACAAATTGAAAAGCAAAATGACGATTTCTGGGATCGGGACATGAAGGTGAACTTAACAGGAGCTTACAACTGTACAAAAGCCGTTTGGCCATATATGAAGGAACAAGAATGGGGACGAATTATTAATATGTCTTCTGTTGCCGGGACACTTGGCGGGTTCGGCCAGGCAAGCTACTCTGTTACAAAAGGGGGGCTCCTAAGCTTTTCAAAAAGTATGGCACTGGAAGGTGCAAGATATGGGATTACAGTAAATGCGATTGTTCCAGGTGTCATTGCGACAGAGGCCTTTAAAATGGGAAATCCGAAAATGAACGAACGGATGATTCAGAGAACAGCTTTTAAACGCCCTGGAGAGCCTGAGGATATTGCCAATGCGATTACTTTCCTTTGTTCAGACAAAGCAAAATACATTACAGGAATTGGACTTAATGTCTCAGGTGGCATCGAACTGTTTACGTTTTAGCTTTGTTAAAACAATATTGTTGATACACTCACGGGTTTGGTTTACCTTCCGAGAAACGGGTTTTGCATACGCAAAAAGGTTCTCTTCAGGCAAAATCGCCCCCGCTCGTTGCCTTTATTAACATCGTTAACAAAGCTTAATGAAAAAGGAGAGGTAAGCGATGGCAGATGTCGTAATTGTAGATGCTGTTCGAACTGCTGTTGGCCGAAGAAAAGGCGCATTAGCAAAAACGCATCCAGTTGATATACTCGTTCCCGTTCTTCAGGAACTTGTAAAGCGAAATGGAATGGAAGCAAGTGATGTAGAAGATGTCGTTGTCGGGTGTGTCACGATGACGGGGGAGCAAGGGGGTAACATCGGCCGCCAGGCTGTTTTAGCAGCAGGATTTCCGGTGGAAGTGCCTTCCTATTCATTGAATCGAATGTGCGGATCGAGCCAACAAGCGATTCATACAGCCGCTCAGGCCATTCTTGCAGGCGATATTGATATCGCCATTGCATGTGGCGTAGAGAATATGACGAGAGCGCCGATGGGAAGTGATATGGGCAGGTTCAGCAGACATTTAACGAGCCAGTATAACATTGTTCCCCAAGGGATCTCGGCTGAAATGATCGCTAAAAAATGGAGCTTGACACGTGAAGAATTGGATGAGTTTGCGCTTGAAAGCCATCAAAAAGCTGCAGCAGCGACTGATAAAGGGGATTTCAAACGAGAAATTATCCCAATTGAAGTGAAAGGCGAGGAAGGAACATTTTCCTTTGAACAAGATGAAGGGATCCGAAGAGATACTTCAATCGAAAAATTGGCCGGACTTACGCCTTCTTTCCAACCGAAAGACGGTGTCGTGACTGCAGGAAATTCGAGTCAAGTGAGCGACGGAGCTGCTGGTTTGCTGCTTATGTCAGCAGACAAAGCAGAGAATCTCGGATTAAAGCCGCGTGCTAGAATCGTGGCGCGTGTTGCTGTCGGTGAAGATCCGATTATTATGTTAACAGGGATTATTCCTGCAACGCGCAAAGTGCTGGAAAAAGCGGGCCTTCGCTTGGATCAAATGGATGTCATCGAAGTAAACGAAGCGTTTGCCTCTGTTGTCAAAGCTTGGGAACGTGAATTCGAGCCAGATATGAGCAAAGTGAATCCGCGCGGAGGTGCGATTGCAATTGGCCATCCACTAGGTGGAAGCGGGGCACGTATCCAGACAACATTGCTTCACCAATTGGAAGACATGGATGGAAAATACGGGCTGCAGGTCATGTGCATAGGGTTCGGCATGGCAACTGCAACGATTATCGAAAGATTATGAAGATAAGAACAGGACGGCGGTACGATATAAATCTTCTCGTCGCCAATCATTTATAAGTTTGGGGGGGAATGAAATGGCAGGCAATACAAAGCCAAGTTCAAAAGCAGTTTTTCAAATGATTGATGCTGCATTAAAAATGGATCCGTCAAAATCTGAAGGTTCGGAAGGAGTCTACCAGTTTAACTTGACAGGCGATGACGGGGGAACCTATCAAATGATTATTGATGAAAATGGCGGCAAGGCGATTGAAGGTACGGAAAAGGAACCAGACTGTACGCTTGAAATCAGTGCAGATGACTACAAAAATATGGTCGCTGGCACGTTAAACCCAACAGAAGCATTTATGAGTGGCCAATTGAAAATTGATGGTGACATAGGTCTTGCGCTTAAATTGCAAAACATTCTTAATTCTTTTACAGCTTAATAAGTTCATTAGTTTTACTTTGAAAAAAAGGGAGGATATAAGGATGGCTCATGAAACGTTCCAAACGGTAGAAGGCCAAATCAATTGGGATGCCCCGATGTATAAATTATATGAAAAAGCAAAAAGGCAAGGGAACTGGAATCCGGCAGATATCGACTTTAGCCAAGATAAGGAAGATTTTCAAAAGCTAAAAACGGAAGAACGAATGACTGCATTGCCGCTTGTTGCAGCGTTTTCTGCCGGTGAGGAAGCGGTTACAATTGACATTTTGCCCATGATGCAAGCGATGGCGCGCCAAGGGCGCTTAGAAGATACGATGTTTTTGACAACGTTTGTCCACGATGAGGTGAAACATACAGAAATGTTTTCTCGCTGGCAAGAAGCGGTAGGCATTGGCGACATGAATCTCTCTGTTTTCCACAATGACAGTTATAAGCGTATTTTCTATGAAGCTTTGCCAGAGTCAATGGAGCGGTTAAATACGGACGACTCTCCGAAGGCAGTAATCCGTGCGGCTACAGTGTATAACATGATTGTTGAGGGCGTGCTCGCCGAATCAGGATATTATACGTTTCGCCAAATTTTTAAAAAGGCCGGCTTGCTTCCTGGAATTTTAAAAGGAATTGATTATTTGAACATGGATGAAGGGCGTCATCTTCAATTCGGCACGTATACGATTCAACGGCTCGTCGCTGGCAACGAAGAGAATTTTAAAATATTTCATGATTATATGGATGAACTATGGGTACACGCTTATGACTTTATAGAGTATTTAATCTCGTTGGCGGAACAACAGAGGCAAATCATTACCTACGATCCAGTACTTGAAATTAATTCTACGATACTAAAGGAATATGCATTAAAACAATTTAACATTCGAAAAAGCAAAATAGAGCGGGCTAGAAAGTTTAACAATGCTGATGAACTTGAGAAAGCGGCGGCGAGTGTTCAAGAATAACTTGATAACGGAAAGGAGTGAGAATGTGGCTGTATTTAATAATGAAGAAGAAATGTACTCGCTAATCGGTGGTTTTTTCGAATCGATCAAAGATAGTGAGCCGATTAAAGAAATGATGGAAGCACTTGAACCAGATGCTGGCTTTAACGCTTATGTCCAGTTTGTGTATCACAGTCCTGAGGGAAAAGTGACATGGTATGAGGAAAAGGATGGAAGCATCGGCCTGATTTGTGGTGAAACGGATCTGAGGGCGGAATTGAAATTTGAACAAAGTGCCGATATTGGCCATAAATTTTGGCTGGGTGAACTCGATCTTCAAGAAGCGCTCGCCCGTCAATTGTTAAAAGCAGAGGGCCCATTAGTGAAAGCGTTAAAAGCAATGCCACAGATTGAAAAAATTTATCCGATGTACCGTGATTATTTAGAAAAAACGGGAAGAACTGACCTTTTAGCTGTGAAACAGTAAGTAGTTGGGAGGCGCATAGCGATGCTCGATGCGGAAAATCAAGCATTCATTCATGACCCCTATCCATTTTACCGCAAGTTGCAGGAACAAAGCCGACTCTATTTTCAGCCTAGTCATGAGGAGACCGTACCGGATCGGTGGTTTCTTAGCCATTATGATGATGTCGTCCACGTCCTGAAAGATAAACGCTTTGGCCGTGAAAATGAAGCGAATGTTTCGAGCGGATACACGGCACTTGAAGCAGTGAACCGGGGTGTCATGCTCCATCGTGATCCCCCGGATCATACTCGGCTGCGTTCGCTAGTGAGTAAAGCGTTTACTCCAGCAATGGTAGCCCAGTTGCGCCCGAATATTGAACAGATTTGCGACGAGTTGCTTGATGTCATGGAAGAGAAACAGGACGTTGATCTTATTGCTGACTTAGCTATGCCGCTTCCAGTGATGGTTATATCTGACATGCTAGGGGTTCCGAAAGAAGATCGAGTTCTTATTAAGAACTGGTCCCATGTATTGGCTGGAACGTTGGAACCAGGAATTACACCGGCGAACGAAACAGATGGAATGAAAGCGGGAATGGAGTTTATTCAATATTTGCAGGATATTTTTGAACAACGTAATAAACATCCGAAAGATGATTTGATCACTTCCCTTTTGCAAGTCGAAGAAGCGGGTGAAACATTATCAAGAAGCGAGCTTTATGCAACGTGTATTCTATTGCTGGCAGCCGGGCATGAAACAACGACGAATTTAATTGGAAATGGCCTTTTCACTCTTTGGAAACATCAAGATGAGCTTTCAAAACTGCGTGCGGATCCTGAGCTTACACCAAGTGCTGTTGAGGAAATTTTGCGTTACGAACCGCCCATTCAAAGAACGGGACGATTCGCGCAACAGGATGTCGAACTTTATGGCAAACAAATAAAAAAAGGCCAGCTAGTTGTAACATTGCTCGCTGCCGCAAACCGCGATCCGAAACAATTCACAGATCCGGAGCGGTTTGACATTAGCCGTCAGCCGAATCGCCAAATTGGTTTTGGGATGGGCATTCACTATTGTTTAGGTGCACCGCTCGCCCGCCTTGAAGGTGATATCGTTTTCCGCAAACTTTTATCCCGTTTTTCCAGCTTAGATATTAATGTTTCAAATCCGGAATGGAATCGCATGGTCATTTTCCGCGGGTTAAAAAAATT
Source organism: Pueribacillus theae (assembly GCF_003097615.1). Classification (NCBI taxonomy): domain Bacteria; kingdom Bacillati; phylum Bacillota; class Bacilli; order Caryophanales; family Bacillaceae; genus Pueribacillus; species Pueribacillus theae. Next base: position 52,734 of record NZ_QCZG01000003.1, on the reverse strand, counting down.
GCCTGGGACCGTATGTTAACGGAGGTCATAGATCAGAGGCCAAATTTATACATTCTTTTTTTAAAAAAAGCTTTTGGATGGGGTGGAGGTCATGTTGTTAGAGAAAAATCTTTATGACGTAACGATTATTGGCGGTGGGCCGACAGGGTTATTTGCAGCCTTTTACGCGGGGATGCGCCAAATGAAAGTAAAGATTATTGAAAGTATGCCACAGTTGGGTGGCCAGCTATCCGCGTTATATCCTGAAAAATTTATTTATGACGTGGCAGGATTTCCAAAAGTGCGTGCACAACGTTTAGTTGATCAATTAGTAAAGCAGGCAAAGCAATTTCACCCGACAATTGTACTGAGTGAAACGGTACAAGACGTAAAAAAAATCGATGAACAGATTTTCCGTTTAACAACAGACGCCAATGTTCATTATTCTAAAACAATCATCATTACCGCTGGCGTTGGCGCGTTTCAGCCAAGGCGTCTGCAAGTGAGCAATGCCATGGCGTATGAAGGGCGAAATTTGCATTATTTTATCAATGATTTAAGCCGTTTTGCGGACAAAAAGGTATGCATTTTCGGTGGTGGGGATTCTGCTGTCGATTGGGCTCTTATGCTTGAGCCGATTGCGGAGCATGTGACCGTTGTCCACCGGCGTAATCAATTTCGGGCGCACGAAGGAAGTGTTGAGCAGTTGAAGGCCTCAAACGCGACACTGCTAACACCTTATGAAATGATGAAAATTGATGGGGATGGAGAGAAAATTCAACAAATCATTATTCAAAAGGTAAAGGAAGAAGAGACGAAAACAATTGAAGTCGATGAAGTCGTAGTAAATTTTGGATTTGTGTCTTCATTAGGCCCTATAAAAGACTGGGGTCTAAATATAGAGAAAAATTCAATCGTCGTAAACACAAAAATGGAGACAAATATCGAGGGGATTTACAGCGCTGGAGATGTATCGGCCTTTGATGGCAAAGTAAAATTAATTGCGACCGGATTCGGTGAGGCCTCCATCGCGGTAAGCAGCGCGAAAACCTATATTGATCCAAAGGCGCGCATGCAGCCGCAGCACAGCACAAGTTTGTTTTAAAAAAAATTTATCCCGGTGCAATCGTCCGTAAGACCTCCACTGGGAAGTCTCGCTTTATCTAACAAACGAATAATCGAAATCGGCTTTTTCGACGATTTCAACAAATCCAACTTCCCACATCAAATTTTCAGAAAAACGCCTAGCGTTTTTCTTACGAACATATAGAGGAGGGATCGTTATGGCTTATGTCATTACATCACCATGCATGGAGGAAAAAGCGAGAGAATGTGTTGAAGTCTGTCCCGTTGATTGCATACATGAAGGGGAAGACATGTTTTATATCAATCCAGATGATTGCATCGATTGCGGGGCTTGTCTAAGCGCCTGTCCCGTTGAAGCGATCTACTATGAAGATGAAGTACCCGAAGAGGAATCGAAATTTATTGAATTAAATATGCGATTTTTTCAAATGAAATAATTCGTTTGTCAGCGTAAGCCAATTTTCTAGTATCGCAACGCAAAAAAATGTACAAAAGTAGCATATTTTTTTTGAAAGCGCTTAAAATGCCGATATTTTACGGGATAGCTATTGTTCTTTATAAAGCATACATTGTATTCAGAATTATCTATTAATCCATCAGCTTCTTTATGTCTTACTGTTTAGACATGAATTAAGGTATTTGTTTTGGGGGAAATAGATGTTCAGAAAGAAAGGGGAGGGAATTTAATGGTAGACGCATTAAACGTTAACAAAAAACGACTCGGAATCATTGGAGGTGCTGGTGGTGCAGGACTTATCGCTTTACTTCTGTCATTGTTCTTGACAGGGTCAGCATTCGCTGCTTTTCCGATTGCCGGCGTTGGTGGTTTTGTAATTGCAGCCGATAAAATTGAAGGTACAGATTTTAAATTGTATCCACAGCTTGGCGAAACAGAGAAAAAAGCAGCCTGGGGACAGGCGGCTGTTGAACTTGGAACAGCCAAAATTAATGGATTAAAGCTTTCAAAAAATATTGATCTTCAAGGTGCCCTTGATGCTTATAATGTTGAAACGGTCGATGTCATGGTTACATCGGGTGCTGGGGTTGATGGTAAAGACCTCAAACTAAGAGTAACAGGAATTAAATCTGAAAATTCAACTTTTACAAATTTAGAAGTAGCGGAACATTATACGGATAATCCGTTAAAGTCGATTGATTTAAAAGCGCCAACGCTGGTACTTGATAAGCCTGAATTAAATACACATTTCTTGTCAGCATCCAATATTGGAATTCCTGGCTTGAAAGTTAAAATTATTGCTAACATGAAAGACGGCAAAAAAATCGGAGATTTTTAACTTCATTCAGCAGAAGTCTCCCATTCTTTAAGTGGTGGGATGAATGCTTATCAGTATTCTATTCAGTGGGGGTTCAAACCCCGGCTGAATAAAGTTAAAGCCTCCGGCGGATGCCACAGATTTTCAGGAATAAAGGAAGTTCGACTAAGAACGCAACGTCCTGTTGCAACGTCGAACTGACCTACATCCTGTAGGCCGGAGCGCTCGATAAAATCTGGGCGCAAATACGCCAAGGCGCATTTGATGGTTAATCAAGATTAGCCTTCTATTTCCCCCAAAATGAATAAGCGAATCGCTGGTAACCTTATCGTGCAACATGTCGAATAAATACAAGTTAGGAGGGGTGTTTCATGCTAAAACTCATTTTAGAAAATGTTGTCATGGCGATCATTGGACTCTTTACCGGGGCTTTTATAGGTGGGCTGCCGCTAGGGCATGGACTTGCAGGGGCGCTCATTGGTGGATTCACCGGAGCAGTGTTACTTGTTCTTCTCACATTACTATTCCACGTTAAAAAGTGGGAAAAAGCAAAAACGATATTGAAATATGCCAGTATCGGGATTTTGCCAGGTATGTTTATTGGTGGCAGCAAACCGCTCAGTTTAGGAGTAAACGGTGCAATCATGTTTGGCATAATCAGTGCGATTATTTATGCGACAATCATTTATAAAATGATTGAGAGCCATGAAAAATCAGAACGATATATTGTCTTTCCAGGCCATTACCTTATCCTCTTCTTACTTGGCTCCATTAGTGTTTTTGTAACGATTTTAATCGTTGATTTTGTTGGCCATTTAGTAAATTTTGAAAAACTCGCCCTGAAAATGCCTGTCTATTTAACCACTATCTTGTTGATTTGTGGTTTTTTAGGCGTTTATTTCATTGGGTTTTTGATCAAAAAAAGAAAATTAAAAACATGGTCTTTAGCTTTTAAATCAACTAAAAAATCATTAATCATTCTTGCTTCAATCCTGTTGGTCATCATGCTTTCCATTCTATTGACTCGCATGGAATATATATCGCTAAACCACTTCATTCTAGCAGTGACGGGTGTTGTGATTCCTTACGGAGTCGGTCTTGTTTTACCGCTTTCATTCGGATACTTATTGGCGAATAACAACAACCGGCCAATGATGGGTTCTGTTTTCTCACTCGTTGGCGGTATTCTCGTGATGATCATTGGAATTAGTGTCGCGCCAATGTTGTTATTACCGGGCAGTGGATTATTGTGGGCTGGCTTAATAACTGGAATGTTTATGATCATGTTTTCGCTCTTTAGCATGGCAAAACCCGACACGCATTTATTTGCGGGTTGTTCTATTATTATTTTCTCAATCCTTTCATTTATTGGTGCGGCAGGAGGATTAATTGTAGGCGGGTTACTAGGCATAGTAGGCGGAACACTTATTGCTGCTTGGAACGGGGGAAGTTCGAAAACAATGGATGACGACCCAGAAGTTCTCAAAAGTCCGAAAGACATTCCATCTGTTCCTTCGAACACAATAAGCGGTTAAAAACCACTGGCGTAATGTGGGGCTAGAGAGGGGGCATTCATAAATGGCAATATGGCGAAAAACGAAAATATATGGCCTGGCATTTATACTAATCATAGGATTCTGCTTTCCGCCGGGAGGAATGAATAAAGTAGAGGCAGCTAAAGATAAGGGCTTTATTGTGAAAGTTGATAAGATATCAGGAAGGATTAATTTACTTGGCCTCAGGCCAGGGATCATTTTTGATACACAAGTTGCATTTACTAGTGCAAGGGGCTACGGTTTTAGCTTATCCAAGCTAATTGAAACAAAACAAGGAACATTGGCGATGACCATTAAATCTAGCTCTCCCAGCAAACGAGTTGATGTAAGCTGGTTAACGGTCACAGCCCATTCACTGAATATTGGAGGACTTTGTTGGCCCGAGAGACTTCTTGATGTGTGCCTAACCAATGTTATTATTGATGGGAAAAAGTTAGAATCGAGTGGCACTTCATTTCCGGATATGGTTCTTGAGACAAGTTATAATCCGATTGAGGTATCAAAAGTACAGGCCCTCTATAATAAATTAGAAAACCAAAATGATGAGGAACAGCTTGAAAAGCTCATATTGGCCATCGATAAAGCTGAAGGTGGTAAGTTTACTCAACAAAAAGAAGCATATGAAGACCTAAAGGCTCAGCTTCCTGAATTGGAGAAACAAGCCGATGGGTTCCAAACATTACTAGAGGAAGCTGAAGCACAAAAGAAACAGCTCGAAGCTGGAATGACCAGTCTTGAAGAAGTAATGGATAAGGCGGATCAATTAACGAAAAAACCTGAGTTTGAAGAAATGTTGAAAGGAATTGATGGGAAGCAAAAAGAAATAACAACAAACATCGAAGACTTTTCAGTTACATTGGAACAAGTTGAAGACCTTTTACAAAAGGTCCAAAAATCGCTGGAGAAAAAACAAGAATTTGTGAAAGCGAGATTTGAATTATTAGAAGAGCTAGAGCTTGGTGAATGGTCGAATAGTTACAAGGAACTTGAAGAAATAAAGCAAAAGCTTGATACGGTAGAAGAAAAGGTAACAGCTGGCTTTAAACGACTTGAAAAGCTGAAAGAGAACGAACAACAATTAACGGATCGAATGAAAAAGATCAATGAAAAAATCGAAGCTTTAAAAAATAAGGAGATAAAAGAAGAAGAGGAAAAACAGGAAGAACAGGCGGGAGAAGACACTGAAGATGAGGAAACGGAATCCGATCAAAAGGAGAAGGAATCGGATGATGAGAAACTAGGCGAGAAAGATCCTGAAGACTCCTCACAGACTGACGACTTGGAAGCATTCACATCAAGCGTCAATGAACTGTTTACCCAAGTGGATGAAACGAATAAGAATTTCTCCATACTCGGGTCGAAATTAGAGGAAGACTTTATCGAGCCGGTACAGAAAGCCTTGAACAACCAGCTTGATGATGACGAAGTGACAAAGTTACAACAGACTCTTGATGAATCGTTAAAAAATAAAACAATGAATAATAAGCTAACCAAATTCGTTGAAATCAAAGAGAAAATGGGTGATTATAAAGCTCGGCTAGCAGAACAGGCAGACGAATTAAAGCAATTGAAAAATCATGTTGAAGATGTTAACCAAAAAGAATTACTCGAAATACAAGATAAAATCAAAAAAAGCGATACTACGCTCAAAGAGATGCAAGGAAGAATGGAAGAGATCGAAACACATTTAGATGATCTGTTCAAAGATTCAAAACAAAAACAGCAAGAGCTGGATGAAAACACCAATGAACCTCTTTTAGGCATTCTCGAAGATCTACTGAAAGTCGAAGCATTGTTGAAGGAAATGAAAGGATAGAAAAAACGGAAAGGTGAATCAAATCATCACCTTTCCGTTTTATAATTTTCCCACTTATTAAATAATTCCGCTTCGAATCGCTTTTACAATGGCCTCTGTGCGGTTTTTCGCGTTCATTTTTTGCATAATCGTGGAAATATAGTCACGAACTGTATATTCGCTCAAATGGAGCTGATCGGCTGCTTCAATTGTAGAAGCCCCTTCAGCCACTAATTTTAAAACTTCAATTTCACGAGAGGATAAATGGGTAAGCCCATTGGATGTATTCTTCCGGTTCACAGCCCCAAATTTGGCCAAAATTTCGCCAGCACTTTGTCCAAATTTCATTAATGTCGTATAGGTGTCACGTGATACTTCAAATTGCTGCCCAGGCCCTTGGTCCAAAAACGCTGCTCCAATGAGTTTACTTTCTGAAGGCACATAAATCGGAGCAATGACGATCGATTTAAGCTCAAACTGTTGAACATATTGAATAGGCAATCCGCCTGATGCTTCCGCCATATAAATAGGGTGGACTTTTTTTATGCGCTCACCGAGCAGCTGTAATTTTTGAAGTGATTTTTTAATGATTGGAAGATTATTAATATCTTCGTTAATCTTTTGAATAAGTTCAGTGTTCAAATGATGTCCATAAAGCCCAAAACCGATTTGCTCTGTGTTTGAATACGAAAAGAGCCCACATCGTTTAAATGGCAAGTAATTGACGAAACCTGATGTAATATTTTCAAGCGCCTCATTCAATGTTTTTGAACGCATAATCCACTCGTTAAACAAAATGACGGAGTCTTTCCATAACTGTTCTTCTTTCGTTGATTTTAATGCTCGTTCCCCAGTTTGAAACATTTGCAACGTATAGGTTATAAACGGGAGGATCTGTGATTCTGTTTCTTCCGTGCAAAAGAGTAAGATTTTCTCTTCCCAAGGAATAGGAAAAGTTTTTCCGGATTCTGAAGGAATGAGATCAAGTAATAGTTCCGACAAAGCAAATAAAGAGTTTGCAGTAATCTCTTTTTCGGCGAAATCTGGTGGTAGATCTTTTTTGCTGTAAACTTTCATAACCCGAAAACCACCATCGCTTTTAACTAATGTAGCAACCCAATCAATTTTAATCTGGCGTGAATGAACAAGCTGCTCAAGAAACGTATTCATATCAAGATTTTCACGGGTTGATTCTCCAAATAGCTCTTCACTTATTTTTGAAAATAAATATTGTACAGATTGATGTTTCCAATAGGAATCATTGCCATTTGACTGAATCGTCTCATGAACAGCATTTTCTAATAATGTAATAAAAAAGATTAATTCACTGGATGGAGAATGATCGATGTTCTTCCAGTTTTCTTTTAATTCTATAAAAAAATCTTCAATGCTTTCATTCTCTGAAAACAGCCATTGTGAAAAAAAATCAACAACAGATTCTAAAAGTGGAGCAGAGTTACTTTTCCTTTGTTGCATTTGGATTAATCGGTCATTCCATTTTGCTAGTATAGTATCTTGATGTTCTAGTATCACATCAAACCCGTTTTTCATGAAATCATTCATTTGTTGGCTCAACGTCTGATACACATTTTTTACCTCCTTTTTATTTTGCTGTTTAAAATAAATAAAAATGAAGTAAAGGTGCATACCCCTTTTTTGCTTATTTTAATTATGTGAGAATATTATAACATTTTTGTCAATAATGCGACAGATCTAGGGGTCGATACGAGAAAGTACTACTTTTAACGGAATTGATGAACATTGTCGACAAAGCTATGATGAAAGAAATTGAGGTTTTTCTATTCGTTAAAATGGAGTCATAACCGTTAAGGCGAGGAGGGACAGAATATTGAGTGCGTTAAAAGAAGTAGTTTCTCAGGGAGAAACAACGAAGAAAGATATGGCTTCATTTTCTGCAATAGAAGAAGCCATTGAAAAGGAAAAAGCTTCAATTACAATACGCAGGCGGCGCCGGAAAATCATTTCCATTTTCGCGAAAAACGGGCTGGGATTAATCGTTAAAGATCCTGTCACAAGCAAAATTTTTGGAAGGGGGAAACGCAGCCAGTCAGAAAATGAAAAGCTGCATAAGATTGGAGAACGGTTGAGGCTTGCCTTCGAAGAGCTTGGACCGACATTTATTAAACTTGGCCAAGTATTAGTAACGAGGCAAGATCTCTTGCCTGAGCCGATTACACTGGAATTGGAAAAGTTATTGGATGAGGTTCCTGCAATTGAATTTAGCAAGATTCAATACATGATTGAAAAAGAACTCCCGGATGGGATAGAGACATTTGAATGGATAGATGACAAACCTCTTGGTTCAGGATCGCTTGCACAAGTGTATAAGGCTGGAATGAGGGATGGAAAGACCGTTGCAGTGAAGGTCGTTCGGCCTACCGTCGAAAAGTTATTTCAAACTGATATTACTTTTATTAAGAAAATAACGAAAAAACTGCAAAGGCGCTTACCTCCGGAACTGGCTGCTGCCCTAGATTTAAATGGGTTAATTGATGATTATTACAGCAGTGCGATGGATGAGCTTAATATGGTGGAGGAAGCGCGAAAAATGGAAGAAATGCGCGGCCTTCACCGAAATTACACAGAGTTTGTTGATATTCCGCTTGTCTATGATGCAACAAAGAATATTTTGATCATGGAGTTTATTGATGGATGGCTTATAAAAGATTTCCCAGTTGATTTCTTTACATTTGAAGAAAGAGTAAAGATTATGATTGACCTCATTCATCTCTATGTGCAGACGATGCTGGATGGGCATTACCACGCTGATGCGCATGGTTCGAATATTATGATAAACAAACATACAAAAAAAGCTGTCATCATTGACTGGGGGATGACTGGCCGGATGGATAGTGTGATGGCTCAAATCTTAATGAGAGTCATTATGCATATCCAGTTGAATCAAGCTGAAGATGCAGCAGAAGTCTATCTTGAACTGATGTCGCCAACCAAATATACGGACTTGGTCAAGCTGAAAGATGAATTGAAAAGCCTTGTCCTTAATTATGTCTATTCCAATCAAGGGAATGAACGTTATAATTACGGACGTCTCGTCTTAGAAGCAACAAGTATAGGGTTGAAAAACTTTTGTAAAGTCCCTAATGGCCTTGCTTTATGGGCAAAAGGTTTTTCTGCGACTGAGGGAGCCGCTCGCTGGATTTGTCCAGAAATCTCCTATGGGCAAGTCGTTGAAGCATGTGAAATGCCGATTTTAAAAAGCATGCTTAAAAAACGATTTAATTATCGTTCAAATGCTAGTTTGCTTTCTGAAACTTCCAAGCTTGTCGCTACTTTTCCTAGACGGGCGAATAAAATTATGGAAAATTTAGCAGATAACAAGGTTCAATTTAATTTGCAAGTGCAGCCGGATGTCCTTACTAGAAATCTTGTAAACCAGATTACGAATCGCCTTGCACTATCACTTATTGCCTTTGCCATTATTATTGCAACTGGCCTTATCGTGTCAAGTATGCCAAATGCAACGTTTTTCGGTTTGAAAGCGGAAACAATCGGCAGTATCGGTATCATTACTTCCGTTATTTTAGTTCTATTTATTATTTGGCGATTATTCCGTACGAGGAAATACCGTTCGCTATTCTAGCAAAAGGAGGGATTTTAATTGATTGAGGAACAAGAAAAATTGACAATGTCTCAAAGAATTGATGCGTTTTATCGCCAAAGCGGCGGGCCAGGGAACCCTGAGATTGCCCGGATTCTTGAAGAACATTTAATCAACGGAAAAGATCATGGGGCACGAGGCAAGAAAGAAGAATTAAAAGATGTTTTTACAGAAGTATTCCTTGGCGATCATTCAACACAGCCGCTAGTCCTATGGATGATGCGTATGAGATATAACATAAAGGAACAATGGGAAGCATTTTTAAACAGCCGTTCTCCAGACATTGATGTTGACAAAATCATTGAAGAATTAAAGAAACATCAGACAGGCAAATCATGAACCCTTTTGTTTCACGCCTTTTGAAAGGAAAGAAAAGGACATGAATGATGCAAACAGTGGCTCGCATCAGGAACCTAAAGATGTCGTGCTTATTAACGGCTTGATCAACATCCACCGCTGGGGAAACGCTTTTTTGAAAACGGTTGCAGATATTTGGGGTTCAGGGAATGTCTATGTCATCTACACAAATAAATCTAAACGTGTCAAAATCACGCATTATAATGAAAACGTTGTTTATGTCATAGGTAAAAACAATTATCGTTCTGGGGCGAATTTCGTTCATGCACAAACAAAGGAAGTTGAACGAAAAATAAAGATACTACAAAACGACTATGGTTTAGGAAATCACTTCAATATGATAACCCATAGTATGGGTGGCCTGGTCGCACGCCTTTATGTCTATAATAATCCATATACGGTTAAAAATCTTGTCACATTGGGCACCCCACACCACGGTTCGCCACTGGCAAACTATTATAAATGGCTCGGTTTTATGATTGGAGCCAGAAAGGCTTTTGCCAATCTTACTCCCGAATGGCTGCAAGATTTTAATCAGCGTTTTCCAGTGAAAGGCGCCCCGCTATGTAAAGGGGGAAAAATTTATACCGTTCGAGGATTTGCCAAAGGAAAACTCAAGAGAAATTGGGGAGTTATCGGTGAAACCTATATTGCTTGGCTGACTTTGAAATTTTTAAAACCAACAATGAACGATGGTTTGGTCCCTGCCGAGTCTGCCGTCATCGAAGGCGCAGAGCATCTAGTTGATTTTTGGGATAATGATCATTCACGCCTCGCTATGCGTTCCTCAATTGCAAAACAAGTTTCTTTCATGTTGCTCGAAAAGGAACAATGTAAGAGCGGTTAAATTGGCCGGCCTATCGCAAGTTTCGTAGTAGGAGAAAAGCTTAAAAATACAAAAACAAGGGGAGAACACTTTGAAAGCAGCAGTTCTACACAACTATGGGCAAGAGTTAAAAATAGAAGATGTCGAGTTAGAAGAGCCTCGCAAAGGCGAAGTTCGGGTAAAAATGAAAGCCGCAGGGATATGCCACAGTGATTTGCACGTCATTGATGCACATTTGCCATTGCCGGTTCCAATCGTACTTGGCCACGAAGGTTCAGGTATTGTTGATGCCGTCGGAGAAGGTGTGGCCAGTGTAAAAGTAGGGGATCATGTTGCACTGAACTGGGTCCCTTCATGTTCAAAATGTTATTATTGCAAAATTGGCCGTCCGGATATGTGCGATGAGGCTTCAAAAATTTCGTTGATGGGAACGATGCTTGACGGGACAACACGATTCTCCGTTGATGGGAAAGCAATTCATCAATTTCCGTTGACAGGAACGTTTAGCGAGTATACGGTCGTCCCCGAAAGCGCTGCCATTCCGATTCGAAAAGATGTTCCTTTTGAATTGGCAGCGCTTGTTGGCTGTTGTGTCATTACTGGCGTTGGCGCAGTGGTGAATACTGCAAAAGTAAAAGCAGGAAGCACAGTTGCGGTTATTGGTGCAGGGGGAGTGGGCTTTAATGCCATTCAAGGGGCAGCTTTATGTGGCGCGAAACAGATTATCGCCATCGACATTATCCCAGAGAAGTTAGAAATGACAAGACAGTTTGGTGCCACACATACCATTAATGCCAGTGAAAAAAATGTCGTTAGCGCGGTACTTGATGTAACCGATGGGCTGGGTGTCGACTATGCATTCGAAGTGATCGGCAGGCCTGAGACGATGGCACAGGCCTACAATATTACAAGAAAGACAGGCATGACAGTGATTGTTGGGCTTCCTGCCCCTAATGAAAATGTAACGATCAATGCATTTTCACTTCCTTCGCAAACCAAAACTTTGACTGGATCGTGGCTGGGACAAGGCAATCCATCTGTGGACTATCCGAAATTGCTTGATTTGAATGCGGCAGGAAAACTGAAGCTTGAACCTCTTGTAAGCAAAATCTATTCTTTAGAACAAATCAACGAAGGCTTTGATGATTTGAAGGCTGGAAAGAATATCCGTGGTGTGATTCGATTCGATTAAAGATGCTTCAGCTTCTGATAATCTATTTTAACGTTACGGATTTAACGATTTTTTAATAGAATAAGCAAATTTGATACGTAGAGAAAGGAGAGAAATCATGGTGATTTCAATGGAAACAAAAGAAGCAGAGTTGTTTATCGGAGGCCAATGGAAGGCCTCTGCCTCAGGGGAAACATTTGAGGTGATCGATCCTGCGACTGGGGAAGTGACAGCAAAAGTTGCCAAGGCGAATGAGCAAGATGTTGAAGAAGCCGTACAAATCGGTTTAAAGACATTTCATGAGAACCGCTGGCTTTCGATGCCTGCACTTGAACGAGGAAGAATCTTACATAAAATCGGAGAGCTTATTCGAAAAAATAATTTTGAACTCGCAAAAATCATGACACGTGAAAATGGGATGCCGCAAAATATGGCTTTATTTGTAGAAATTCCAATGGCTGCCGATTGCTTTGACTTCTTTGCTTCACTCGTTGTTCAGCCAAAAGGCGAGATGGTGCCATTCTCGTTAACAGGGGCACCGCCAAATCATATGGCATGGACGATGAAAGAGCCAATTGGAATAGCGGGATTAATTACACCATGGAATTTTCCGTTGATTATGCCTGCTTGGAAGCTGGCCCCGGCATTAGCCGCGGGTTGCCCGGCGATTCTAAAGCCTGCACCTGAAACCCCTTTAACAGCACTTAAGTTAGCTGAATTATGTAAAGAAGCGGGTGTACCGGATGGCATGCTTCACGTCCTGACAGGCACAGATGAAGCTGGAAAAGCAATTGTACGCCATCCGGATATCCCGAAAATTGCCTTTACCGGAGAAACGTCTACAGGACGAAAAGTTTTAGAGAGTGCCGCTGCCAACATTAAGAGGGTATCACTTGAACTTGGAGGAAAATCACCAAACATTATTTTTGAAGATGCAGACATTGAACATGCGGCAAAAAGTGCTTTATTCGGTATTTTTTACAACTCTGGGCAAGTCTGCCAAGCCGGAAGCCGAATTCTCGTTCATGAATCAATCTATGAATCTTTTACGGAACAATTAGTAACAAAGGCAAAAAAATTAAAAGTGGGACCTGGATCGATTTCAAGAAATGATTTAGGCCCAGTCATTAGCAAAGAACAGCACGAAAAAATCCTACAATATATTGAAACCGGGAAGAAGGAAGGGGCACGGCTATTGGCCGGTGGCCGTGTTCCCGATGGCGCCAGAGAAGGCTACTTCATTGAACCGACGGTATTTGCAGATGTCGATCAATCCATGTGCATCGCGCGTGAGGAAATTTTCGGTCCAGTCGTCAGCGTGATTCCCTTTAAAGACGATGATGAAGCGGTGCAAATTGCAAACGATACAATCTATGGTTTAGCTGCTGCGGTTTGGACCCGTGACATTAAAAGAGGGCTTCGCATGGCGCAACGAGTGAAGAGTGGGACGCTATGGATTAACACGTACCAAGTACTTTCACCTACCGCTCCTTTTGGAGGATATAAACAGAGCGGTTTGGGCCGTGAAATGGGAATCCATGCGCTTGACAGTTATTTGGAAACAAAAACAGTTATTTGTGACTTGAACGATCGGCCGATGACCCTTTTTTAAATAGTAGGCTTTGTTAATAACTAATGTTGATCCATGAACCTCAGCGGGGACGATTTTGCCTGAAGAGAACCTTTTTTTCGTTAGGAAAACCCGCTTCTCGGAAGGTAAATCGTACCCACAGGGTTATCAACAATAACAAAGCCAAATAGCAATAAAAGACATTCCATTATAGTGGGGTGTCTTTTTTTTGTGCGTTTTTTAGTATATTTTCACTTCAACCTTTATATATATGTACTGGCAAGTTAAATTCCAAAAGAATAAACAACATTCAACAAAAGCATTCAACACGAGCGTGTGTTTCTTTTGTGGAATTATGCTGATTTCAAATAAAACGTTAAAAGGGGCTGTGATGATGTTCAGTTCTTTTCATGGGAAAACCGTTGTTGTTACCGGCGGCAGCAAAGGGATAGGGAAAGGAATTGCGCAAGTTTTTGGAAAATACGGCGCAAATGTAGCTATTGTCGCAAGAAACCTCGCGAATGCAGAAGCGGCTGCTGCTGAAATAGAAAGCAGCGGCGGGCGAGCCAAAGCTTTTTCTGCCGATGTGTCGGATCGCAAGGAAGTTGAATCTATGGTTAAAGAAGTGGTGAAAGAATACGACGGCATCGACATTTTATGTGCAAATGCCGGAATTTTTCCGAATGCAAGCATTGAAGTAATGACAGATGAAGATTGGAATCAAGTGATGGATACAAATATTAAAAGTACATTTCTCACCGTCCAAGCATGCCTGCCGCATTTGAAGAAAGCAGAATATGGCCGCATCATTTTAACCTCATCGATTACCGGGCCTGTAGTTGGCTATGCAGGCTGGACACATTATGCGGCGAGTAAAGCGGCACAGTTAGGCTATATGCGTTCAGCGGCGTTGGAGATGGCGAAAGACAATATTACGATTAATGCCGTATTGCCAGGAAATATATTGACGGAAGGCTTGGAAGGAATGGGTGAAGATTATTTAAGAGACATGACGACAGCCATTCCATTGAAGAAATTAGGGCAAGTCGAAGATATCGGATATGCGGCACTTTTCTTTGCATCTAAAGAAGCGAGCTTTATTACGGGCCAGTTACTTATCGTTGATGGCGGCCAAACGGTGCCTGAAGACTTAAGCGCTTCTGAAGTCTAATCATTCCATATCGATAAGCAGTGATTCAACCATTGGATTAGGTGGGTTAAATATGTCGCTATCCTTTGAAGAACGAAAACCAGTCATTGTGAAATTTCTAGACAGGGAAGGTAAAGTACACGTAAGTTCGTTGGCGGAAAAGCTTGAAGTCTCAGGTGAAACGATACGGCGTGATCTTGAAAGGCTTGAAAAAGAAGGTGTATTGAAAAAAGTTTACGGCGGTGCTGTAAAAACAAAATTTAACTCCCGAGAACTTCCTTTTGACCAGAAAGCATCATTAAATGAAAAGGAAAAACGGGCGATTTGCAAGGCGGCTGCCGCTCTTGTCGAAGATGGCGAAAGCATTATGGTTGGGCACGGCACGACTCCATTGGAAATTGCCCGGTTTCTCAAAGGGAAAAATAATATTACGCTCATTACACATTCGGCGCCGGTTTTTCTCATGGCAAAGGAAGTATTTGACGGCCGTATTATTTTTATCGGCGGAGAATATGAACGCAGCCAGAAATTAACGAGCGGTCCGCTTACAGAAAGAACACTTGAGCAGTTGAAAGCGAACAAAGCATTTATCGCGGCAGGTGGATTGTCTACCATCGATGGGATTACCGATTATGATTTACACGGTGCAAGCATTTCCCGAAAAATGATAGAGCGCGCAGATGAAGCGATTATTCTTGCCGATCATACGAAATTTGGCAAAACGACATTTGCGCATGTCTGCTCACTAACCGAAGCATCGATGATTATCACGGATAAAAATTGTCCAACGGAATGGAGAAATATTTTAGCGGAAAGGGAAGTTGAACTTTTCATTGCGGATGATGTTTAACATTTTGTAAAGGATGTGGGGGAGAAAACAAATGCTAAATGAAACGAAACAGTCAGTCCTTGAAAAATCAATGGCATGGTGGAACCCGGGAAAGACAAAACAATGGCAAATTGACGGAGTAGACCTAGTTATAGGGAAACGCGAAGGCTATTATTTGTATGATATGAACGGAAAAGAGCTTATGGACGTCCATTTAAATGGCGGAACATACAATTTGGGCCACCGCAATCCGGAAATTATCTCAACATTGACAAGGGCGATGGAGGAGTTCGACATTGGCAACCATCATTTTCCTTCGATCGCACGGGCAAAGCTTGCTGAACAATTTTCCCTATGTACTCCCGAAAACTTAAAGTATTCCATTTTTTCAAGCGGGGGAGGGGAAGCGATCGATGTTGCGGTAAAATCTGCCCGGTACGCGACGAAGCGCAGAAAAGTAATTTCGATTGAATATGCCTATCATGGCCATACAGGGCTTGCTGTTTCCCTCGGAAACGAGCGGTATTCGAAGCCTTTTCTCAGTGAAGGCAATCCGGATGAATTTATCCATGTTCCGTTTAACAACTTGGATGCGATGGAAGCGGCACTTTCTTCAAGGGATGCTGCCTGCGTCATCGTTGAAACTATCCCAGCAACTTACGGATTTCCGCTTTCAAAGCCCGGGTATCTTTCGTCAGTAAAACAAATGTGCGAAAGATATGGTTCCCTGTATATTGCAGATGAGGTGCAAACCGGCTTGATGCGTACAGGAAAACTGTGGGGATTCGAGCATTACGGCATTGAACCGGATATTTTTGTTACATCAAAAGGTTTGAGCGGCGGCATTTATCCAATTGGGGCTACAATCGTTAACGAAAAAGCGGGCCATTGGATGAATGAAGATGGATTTGCGCACATTTCCACCTTCGGAGGGGCGGAATTAGGCTGCATTGTTGCGATGAAAGTTTTGGAAATTTCACAGCGAAAAGAAGTCGTAGAGAATGTAGATTATGTCGCAAGATATTTGCGTTCAGGGCTTGAAACGATCAAAACGCAATACCCGGACTTTTTTGCCGGCATCCGGCAGTTGGGTGTTGTGATGGGGCTTGAATTCAGCCATCCTGAGGGAGCGAAGCACGTCATGCGTACGCTATATGACAATGGGGTGTGGGCAATTTATTCCATGCTTGATCCTAAAGTCCTTCAATTTAAACCGGGGCTCCTTTTAGACAAAGATTACTGTGATGAACTGTTGTCGCGGTGTGAGTTAAGCATTAAACAAGCGGCAAAAAATGTATTCCACCACGTTTAGTAATAAGAAAGGGGAAATAGCATGAGCATGAACGGTGCGGAGGCTTGGCAGGCACATGTAAATAAGTTTAACCGTGTGGCGGCTAAAGCAAAAGAATCCTTTTCCGTGTTAACCTCTTCGACAATTAAGCTATTAAACTATTCGGAAAATGCCACATACCTAGCAACGAACGAGGAGAAACAAGAGAAATATATTTTGCGAGTATGCAGGCCAAACTACCACACGAAATCTGAAATCGAAAGTGAAATGGCTTGGATAAAATCGATACACGAAAGTTCCCCTATAGAGGTATCACTTCCAATAGTAGGGGATAACGGCGAATATATTCAAAAAGTGAAACTTGAAGATGGCCCGCAGGAGTATTGTTGTTCATTGTTTACTTTTTTAAAAGGGGAAGCCCCTGATGAAAATAAAGAGAGTGAACTCATTCGCCAGTTTGAAAATCTTGGAGAAATTACAGCACAGCTGCACGAACACAGTATCAAAAATCATCAAACCTTTTCTTCGTTCAAGCGGCTGACATGGGACTATGAAACGATACTTGGAGAAAACCCGAAATGGGCAAGGTGGCAAGATGGATTAGGAATGACACCGGAAAGAAAAAAATTGTTTCAAAGAGTATCAGAAACGATTAAACATCGGTTGGATAAATTCGGAAAGGGGCCTACTCGTTTCGGTTTAATCCATGGCGATTTGCGTCTTGCAAATCTACTCGTAGACGGTGAACATATCAAAGTCATTGATTTTGATGATTGTGGATTTGGTTGGTATCTTTTTGATTTGGGGACTTCGTTAAGTTTTATAGAGCATAAGCATTATGTTCCGTCATTAATTGATGCCTGGCTGAAAGGGTACCGCAAAGTTCGCCACCTTTCGAAAGAGGAGGAGCAAGAAATCCCCACTTTTATTATGATGCGCCGGCTGATGCTCATTTCTTGGGTCGGCAGCCGGGAGAATGAAACGACGAAAGAATTGGGAAGTGAGTATACGATACAAACCGATCCTTTGGCGGAAAAGTATTTGGAAGATTTTGAACACTCAAATGTCAATTGACGAAACGGTCGGAGGTGAAACGGTGGATCCTGTTTTAATAGAAAAAATTACAAAATTAGTAATCGAAAAATTAGAAGGTGTTGAACGAAAACCGAAACCGCACGCTCTTACAAATGAAGAAATAAAAAGGTGGAATGAGATTGCTTCTGCATTAAAGTATTCAGAGGTTTCAGTTTTTCCTTCAGAAGGACAATCAGAACCGCTTCCTTTAAGCGAAGAAGAGATTCGAAGATGGAAGCATTTAACTTTTTCGTTGAAAAATATAAAGCCAGAAATGGCGCAGGGGCAAGAGCAGGTTAAATTCCATCAACACAATTAAGCATTATGTGTAAGAAAGAAGGTGTGACAGCGATCGAACTTGATTACGATTTGAAATCAATGCAAGAGATGAGAGAAGCTGTGAAACGGTCGAAAGAAGCGCAACATAGGTTTCAGGAATTTTCTCAGGAACAAGTTGACCACATCGTAAAAAACATAGCAGAAGCCGCATACAGTAAGTCCGAATGGCTAGCCCGGCTGGCAGTTGAAGAAACCGGCATGGGAGTAATCGAGCATAAAAAAATAAAAAACGAGCTAGGCTCAATGGGTGTCTACGAATCAATTAAAGATGAAAAAACAGTAGGGGTCATTCGAATCAATCATCAATTGAAGGTCACTGAAATTGCATATCCATTTGGGGTGATTGCGGCGATTTGCCCGACGACAAATCCAACTTCAACAGCCATTTTTAAAACACTCATTTCCTTGAAAGCACAAAATGGAATCGTCGTAAGTCCGCATCCATCAGCGATGAAATGTACAGTCGAAGCTCTAAAAATATGCCATCGGGCGGCAGTGGAAGCAGGCGCTCCGGAAGGATTAATCGGATGGATAACAAGGCCGGCGTTGGCTACAACGACTGAATTGATGAAGCATAAAGATATCGATTTAATTTTGGCTACAGGTGGAGGGGGATTAGTCCGTGCGGCTTATAGCTCGGGAAAACCTGCCTATGGTGTAGGGCCAGGCAATGGACCTGTTTATGTTGAGAAAACGGCCAATGTAAGGAAGGCCGCCAACATGATCATGGATAGCAAAACGTTCGATAATGGCACGCTTTGTTCGACGGAACAAGCGATTGTCGTTCATAAAAATATTAAGGAAATGACGGTTAGAGAGCTAAAAAATGGCGGTGGCTATTTCTTGGATTCATCTGAAAAGGCAATGTTGGAAAACGTTATCTCTCCATCGAAAGGGAAGCTCAATCCGAAAATTGTTGGACGTTCAGCCCGCATCATTGCTGAAATGGCCGGATTTCGTGTGCCTGATGAAACCCGGGTTTTAATCGCAGAAGAGGAACGAATAGGAAGGGATATTCCACTCTCAATCGAAAAGCTCGCGCCAATTTTTCCTTTATATACAGCAGCGAATGATGAGGAAGCAATAAACATTTGCGTTGAATTATTACATCTTGGTGGGAAGGGGCATAGTTGTTCCATTCACTCAAATGACGAAAAGGCAGTGGAAAAGTTTAGTCTTCACATGCCTGTATCACGAATCATGGTGAACACGCTCGCATCGATCGGTGCAGCAGGGGCGACAACAGGCTTAACACCGTCTTTAACGCTTGGGTGTGGTTCGTTTGGCGGGAATATTTCATCGGACAATATTACAGCACACCATTTATTAAATATAAAACGTGTCGCATACGGAATGAAAGAAATTTCAATACCAAAGCCATCCCAACCTGGCATTCTTCAAATAGAAAAGCATTCGAACAAGAATGACATTCATGAAATCGTTAATCAAGTAGTAAAAGAGACAGCCATGAAACCACAGGCAATTGATCATGAAGAGATCTCTCAAATAGTGCAAAGCGTCATCGAACAATATACGAAAATGTAATGAGGAGGGAAACACATGGGCAAAGAAATAAACGGTGCACTCGGTATGATTGAAACGAAAGGATTGGTCGCATCGCTGGAAGCGGCTGATGCAATGGTGAAAGCGGCCAATGTGAATCTAGTAGGAAAAGTTCATGTCGGAGGAGGAATCGTTACCGTTCTAGTTACAGGAGATGTTGGTGCGGTTAAGGCGGCGACAGATTCTGGAAGCGAAGCGGCACAGCGTGTAGGCGAGCTTCTTTCCGTTCATGTCATTCCCCGCCCCCACAATGAACTTGCCGGCATTTTGCCATGAAATGAAATCTTTTTATTTTGAAGGTAGAACTTCTGTGGCGAAAGCGGTAGGGATGATTGAAACATTGGGGCCGGCAGCTTCAATCGCAGTAGCGGATGCCATGTTAAAGTCTGCGGATGTCATGCTTGTGAAACAGGAAGAGGTGAGTCAAGCGCTATATACCATCTTAGTTGAAGGAGAGCTTAGCGCTGTGCAAGCAGCAGTTGAAACAGGGAAACGGATTGCGGAAAAATTAGGAGCACTTATCGCCTTTCAAGTGATCGCAAATCCTGACGAGGGGACAAGGAAATTATTTTAAACATTGAGTGGAGGAATAAAAATGTCAAGAGAGCTGACTTCTTTAGGCATGATTGAAACAAAAGGATTAGTTGCTTCAATTGAAGCGGCTGATG
Source organism: Pueribacillus theae (assembly GCF_003097615.1). NCBI lineage: Bacteria > Bacillati > Bacillota > Bacilli > Caryophanales > Bacillaceae > Pueribacillus > Pueribacillus theae. The sequence continues at coordinate 32,566 of NZ_QCZG01000003.1, read as the reverse complement.
CGATGGTTAAAGCGGCGAATGTCCAGGTTGTAGGCAAAGTCCATGTTGGCGGAGGGATTGTAACCGTTTTAGTCAGAGGGGACGTCGGCGCTGTAAAAGCCGCTACGGAATCAGGAGCCGCAGCTGCGGAGCGTGTCGGTGAACTTCTATCTGTTCATGTGATTCCGCGCCCGCATAATGAACTCGAAAGCATCTTGCCTAAATTAAATATCGAAACTTAATAGATTGTGTTCTCTTTCTGCAAAATTAGAAAAGAAAATTTATTCTATATAAATTGAATAAAAGGATTTTAAACACAGTTGGTTTGAGTTTGGCAAGGATGCATTCAAGACACTTCGAGACCTTCCGAGCGACTGAGAGTAAAAACAATGTTGACCGCTCTTCGGTTCTCTTCGTTTAGATATCCAAACTCAAAAGACTGCTATTAAAATCTTTTGTTCCTAATCATATAGCAAAGCTATACCAATCAGGCTTCTGACATCTGAGTTCAGAAAGGGGGCGATAGAAGTGAAGCAGGAGGTTATCCAATCGATTGTTGAGGAGGTGATCAATCAACTTTCGAGTAAGCCTTTTCCTCCAAAAATGATTCCGATCGCTGTTTCTGCCAGGCATTGTCATCTAAGTCAAGCTGATTTAGAAACACTTTTTGGAAAGGGGTATGCATTAACGAAAAAAAATGATTTAACCCAACCTGGACAATTTGCGGCAAATGAAACGGTCCTCATTGCAGGCCCAAAAGGAAGCATGAATAACGTTCGCGTACTTGGCCCCATTAGAAAAGCAACACAAGTCGAAATAAGCAAAACCGATGCTATTCAGCTCGGACTTGATCCGCCAATACGGGAATCCGGCGATATAAAAGGTTCATCCCCTGTTACGATTTTAGGGCCGAAAGGCAGCATTTATTTACAAGAAGGGCTAATCATCGCAGGGGCGCATATTCATATGCATCCTGATGATGCGGAAGCATTTTCTGTAAAAAACGGAGATTTTGTCCGGGTTCAGGCGGAGAATGAAAGGCCTGTTTCTTTTGAAAAAGTACTCATTCGAGTTTCGCCAAATTACAAGCTTGAGATGCATATCGACACAGATGAAGCGAATGCAGGGTTCATTTCAACAGGCGAAAAAGGAAAATTAATAAAGTATGCAGGTTCCCTATGATGATCGAGCGGAAACTCATTGAACAGATTGTTACGGCAGTTCTAGAGAAGCTGGATGAAAATGATAAAAAGAAAAATCTATTCGTTGTTAATGCCCGGGAACAGAAGTCGATAGAAATATTGGAAAAACAATGGAACATTATTCAAATGTCTGCGCCTGTAACCATCCCGGAAAAGACGAAAGAAGCTGTTTTCCTGCATGTATCCCAAGATTTGCTTGTAAAAGCAGCACTTGGGATGACAGATACAGATGAGAGTCAATTGTTTTCCCTTTTTATGAATCGGGGGATAAGCATCACTTTCATCCCATCGGAAGAATTAGTATGGCTTTTGGACTCCGGGGTGCAAAAAGAGATGAACCAAAACTACGCCGCTCACCTAGTAAACTATAAACAGATGCTTGAAAAATTTGGTGTCCAGTTTCTTTCATTATCAGAATTTGCTTCTACTTCCCGAAGCGTTACTCGGCGTTATGAAAAAAAGCTGCTTACGGAAAAGGATGTGATAGAGAGTAAAAGCAACGAGATATTTATTGGCAAAAAAACAATCGTCACTCCTCTAGCCCGGGATTCCGCCCGTGAACTTGCAAAAAAAATTATTGTCATAGATAAAAAGGAATGAGCGTTTATGCAAATAGGCACAGTAATAGGAAATGTTTGGGCAACAAAAAAAGAAGATGATTTGCAAGGTTTAAAATTTTTAATCGTTCAGCCGGAACTTCCAAATGGATCGGCTATTGACTCGGCTTACGTGGCAGTGGATCGAATTGGCGCCGGAGTGGGAGATAAGGTCATGGTAACGAGAGGAAGCTCATCTGCCAATTTTGCAAAAGAGCATTCATTGCCCATTGATGCGCTAATTATTGGAATTATCGATTCCATTGACATCGCAGTGGAACAACGATAGGCAGGAGGGAAACCAATGGCTTTTAAACGACGAAAAATTGCGGTCATCGGCGCTGGGAGTACAGGAGCAACCGCTGCCCTTATGTTAGCTGAAAAGGAACTTGGCGATATCATACTCGTTGATGTACCGTCGATGTCAGGCCCTACGAAGGGCAAGGCGCTCGATCTGTTGCAAGTGAGCCCTGTGCAACGTTTTAATGTGGATATTGTGGGCACTTCACATTATGAAGAGATAAAGGATGCTGATTTAGTAATTATCACGGCTGGCCTTCCCCGTCAGCCGGGAATGACCCGGGATGACTTAGTCACAACAAATGCGGAAATAATGAAAAACGTTTCCGAACAAACCGTTCGCTTCGCTCCGGACAGCTATATTATCGTGCTGAGCAATCCAGTTGATGCAATGACTTATGTTTCCTTCAAAACAACCGGATTTTCCAAAAATCGTGTGATCGGCCAATCTGGCGTTTTGGACACGGCGCGTTTTAATACATTTGTCGCACAAGAATTGAACGTATCAGTTGAGGACATTTCAAGCTTTGTGCTCGGCGGCCACGGCGATGATATGGTTCCATTAGTTCGCTACTCTTATGCAGGTGGGATTCCACTAGAAAAAATTCTTCCGGCAGAGCGTTTGGAAGCAATCGTTGAACGGACGCGCAAAGGGGGCGGTGAAATTGTCAATTTACTTGGCAACGGAAGTGCATACTACGCTCCCGCTGCCTCGGTTGTTGAAATGGCAGAAGCTATCTTAAAAGACAAAAAACGAATCTTGCCATCCATTGCTTATCTAGAGGGAGAATATGGCTACCAAAATATCTATCTAGGTGTTCCGACAATCCTTGGTGGAGACGGAATTGAAAGCATTATCGAACTGCCGCTCACAACTGAAGAAAAAGAAGCACTTAACAAATCTGCCCAGTCCGTACAAAATGTGTTGGGGAGCCTTCGGAAAGGGGGGTGGTAACGGTCAATCGCGCCAATAAATTGCAAATGATTCACACAAATTTAACCTTCATGAACTCGACCGGCAGCTTCTGTTAAGTTTGATTATTGGAAAAATTCAAAAGGAAGAAGGGTGAGAAACAATGGCGAGAACTGGTCTTGCGTTATTTGAACAACGCTCAACCGGCGGTGTTGCACGGCAAATCAGCCCGATTGATACGATGATTTATTCATCCGCAAACCCCGGCTTGATGTTTGCGCTCGTCTATATTATGTGGGCCCCTTTTTTGTACCCCGGTGCACATATGGTATGGGCGATTTTAACGGTAGCTCAGATGTTTATCATTGCCGGCCTTTATTGGCTGCTGTCGGTCGCTATGCCGCGTTCAGGAGGTGAATACATCTATATTAGCCGTATCTTGCATCCATCACTTGGCTTAATGGCGAGTTTTATGATTACGTTTACAGCGATTTCCTGGACGGGAATTTTACTGAATTGGCTTATGAAGTGGTCAATCGTCGAATTTTTCTATTCCATCGCCCTTATTAAGGGGAACGATTCGACATGGCTAGGTGTGGCGGACTTTTTAAATCAAACCTATATACGTGCCATCATAGGAACTGCTCTGCTTTTATTTATCTACTTTATTTACTATAAAGGAACCAAATGGATGGTAAAGCTCGCTTACATTACATTGGGTGCTACACTGCTTGGTGCCATTACATTTATTGTCGCGAATCTCGTAACAGGACCAGAAACCTTTGCAAACAATTTTACCCAGCTTACTAGTTTAGCCTATGCTGATGTGATTAATCTCGCCCAGGCTGACGGATATCCGACGAAATTCTTGTTCGGCGCTACGATCATGGCAGGATCCACATACATCATCTTAAATACGTTGGGTTCTACCTTTGGCGCCAATTTAGCCGGTGAAGTACGGAACGTACAGAAATCCCAGTTGCTTGCATTGTTCGGCTCTTTAGCGATTTTAATGTTTGTCTGGTTTATTTTCTATGGGATGTCTTATGTGAACTTCGGTGGGATGTGGTCTAACAGCTTGTATTATTTGTACAATGCTGGCCATACGGCATATCCTTTCGGCAGCTATGATCCATTTATTACGATCATGATTGGCATTATGACGAAGAGTCCCATTTTTGTCTTTTTAATCGCTATCTGTTTCGCGTTTGCAACCTTTGGCTCAGCTGCCGGACTAGGATTTGGACCGTCACGAAATTTTGTCGCCTGGTCGTTTGACCGGCTGTTTCCAAGTAAGTATATGAAGCTCAATGAAAAAACGAATTCTCCAACGTATGCATTAAGGACCGTGATTGCTGGCGCGTGGGTCTTTTTAATGCTCGATATTTTTCTTCCTACCTGGACAGAAAATATTGGATTTACGATCTTCACTTGGTTTTTAGCGTGGATCTTTTTAGGACTATCCGGGATTCTTTTTTCAACGAGGAAGAAAATATTGTTCCAGTCCTCGCCGCCAATTGTGAAAACGAAGTTTCTAGGGGTCCACGTCATTACGATTTTAGGCTGGCTGACGTTTTTGATTAGTGTATCGATTTGTTATTACCTTCTCATCCCGCTCTTTAGGGGAGACATCTCTTTCACGATGATTATTGTTTCTTTCGTGCTAATGATTACTCCTTTAATCATTTATTTCATTATGAAACGTGTCCATGCCAAAAAAGGAATCGACATCGATATCCAGTTTCAAGAAATTCCTTCAGATTAAAAAGAATGTTTCAAAAATGATAGGTTGATAGGAATGAATCCATCGGCGGCTTTATGTCTCTCGTTGCCCTGCTTCTTAGCAGGTGTGATTATTAAAAATATGGGGTGAGAAGGGATGAAAATATTTTATGCAGGTGATTTGCACGCTGGCGAAACCGCATTTCGGAAATTTACAAACGCCGGAACATTTTATAAAGCTGATTTAGTTATTAACGGGGGAGATTTTACTGGCAAGCAAGTGGTGCCCATTGTAAAAAATGGCGACGTATATACGTGCCGATACTATGGGTCAACCGTAAAAATTAAAAAAGCAAACGAAATTCCCGATTTGGAAAGAAACCTACGCGATGCCGGATTTTATCCTTTCATCATATCGGAGGACAAACTAAATAAATTAACGGAAGACGATGCTGAACAGATCATTAAAGAAAAACAAATTGAAGTGCTAAAGCAATGGCTGGAATTGGCTGATGAGAGATTTAAAGCTGCGGGGATTCCTTGTATTCTAATCCCTGGCAGCATGGATGATTTTTACCTTGATGATTTACTTAACTCGGCATCTTATGTGCAAAATGGGGACGGGAAAATCATCGAATATAATGGGTATGAAATTCTCTCAATCGGCGGAGGCATACCGAGTGTCTTTCACTATCCACGCGAATTTAGCGAGGAAGACCTAGCTCAGAAAATTCATGACCTTGCGGTTGAAGTAAAGAATATGGATAAATGCATTTTTAATATTCATATCCCGCCTTATGACACTGATCTTGATCAAGGCACAGTATATGATGAAGAATTAAAGCCTGTTCTTGACGGAGATGCATTAGCAACCGCTCCTTCTGGAAGCAAGGCTGTCCGCGAAGCGATAGAGAAATACCAACCGCTGCTTTCCCTGCATGGGCATGTCCATGAAAGCAGGGGCGTAACCATCCTCGGAAGGACAATATGTATGAATGCGGGAACCGACTATGACCAAGGGATGTTGAGAGGAGCATTGATTGATATAAGTTCGGATGGAAAACTGTCCTACACATTAACCGCTGGGTAATTTTCTATTGAAACGAATTACAGTGTCCAAAAGCTAGTCGTTGGGCACTTTTTTCTTTTTTTACAGAAAATTCAAATCAACTAAAAAAAGACAAAAATGCTCAATTTTTTGTACAAACAAAAAGGATAAAATAAAACCAAGTCGAATATTTTATTTTAAAAGAGAATAAATATGTCAGAATTAGGCAATTTATGTAATGAACAACCAGATCAAACCTTACTTTCCTTTCAGCCAGTTCTTGCGGAAAATTTAGTCAAAATTAACCGGGCCCTAAGGAGTGATAACTGTGAATTTATTTCATAGGTTTTTGAAAGGGATAGGTATCCTATCATTAGGCGTTGCACTAGGATTTGGAATCGTGCATTCTGTTGGAAAAGGAGACAACCTAAAAGAAACAGCACATGCCCAAGTATTTGCAAAAGATAGAACAGCCGAAAACGACAAGGACATCGATTATCCCAACGTGCTAGAAGAAATGACAAAGCCTGAAAAGAACGGTAATATCCAAATCGACCAAATTGAATTTATGAACGATGAAGCAATAGAAGTAGAATTTTATGATTCTGATGGAAACCCGCTAAAAAGTGAAGTAAAAAATGCAATACTTGATTTTTTTATTAGCCAGTTGTTTGAGAACGGTAAGTAATAAGCAAAAAATTCCAGCAATTAGTTTCAGCTTGGAAAGTAATGGGTATAAATAAACTAAGAACGAAACGGAGGGATCAAATTTACAGAGGGAGGAATAAAATATGTATAGCGAGCCTGACATGACAAATGTAGAAGAAATGAGTACGATCGATTCAAGTGATTTTTTGTTAATGACTACTGGCGTTATGATTATAAGTGCCATTACTTATTTGTTTTCCCTGCTGATTTCATAAAGCGAAACTTCCATAAGTGGGGATCCTGCGGACCGTTGCGGCGTGATAATTATCGAAAGTGCCTGGAAACAGGGCACTTTATTTTTTTTGTTTTTTTGAAAAATAACCAATTGACATTGTTATAGTACAATGATTTAATGGAACTAAACTTATCAGATATCTGATAACCGATCACCTTCCCAAAGAGCAGGAGGGGTATGTCATGCTCCAAGTTGAGAAGATTTCAGGCAAAAAAGTATCCGATATTGTCGTTGAACAAATTGAAGAATGGATTCGTTCAGGCAGCGTTCAGCCGGGGGAAAAATTGCCCTCTGTCAGAGAAATGTGTGAATTGTTCGACGTTGGACGATCAGCAGTCCGTGACGCGTTGACAACTCTCAAAGGAAGAGGGCTTGTCAACGTGAAACATGGGGAAGGGACTTTTGTCTGTCATTTTGATACAGCGCAGTTGCTTCCAGATATCTTACTCGTCCAAAAGAGCGATATAAGCAAACTGTATCAAGTTCGAAAAATTTTAGAAGCAGGCATTGCTGAAATGGCAGCGTTAAACGCGACTGAAAAACAGCTTAACATCATGGAAAAAGAACTCGATGAATTGGTTAATGCAAAAACGTTGAAAGGTTGGGAAGCGGATTACCGTTTTCATCTGGCCATTGCGGAAGCGAGCGGAAATGAAATTTTAGTCGATTTAATGGATACAGTATCAACAACAACGAAAAAAGGGATTATGGCTTGCCATCGGATTATTTTATCTGATGAGAAATTGTCCAGAGATGTTGCGGAACAACATATCGCCATCTATGAATCAATGAAAGCGAAAGATCCGATTAAAGCACGTAAAGCAATGTATAACCACCTGACTTACGTAGAGGAACTTCTAGACAATCATCTGAACGAATCAGGCGACTGATGGGATTAATAAGAAAAACGCTGACGCGTCCTTTCTTTAGAAGTCAGAGGACAGAAGCCGGATCGGTCTAAATTTGCGAAAGAGCACGGCTGCTGCATTGAAATGCACCGTTAGTGCCCTGCACCGAGGAAGCCTACTTCGAAGCGTAAGCAAGTAAGACGCAGATGCAAATTTATACTTCAAAAAGGGGGAAAGGCAACATGATTTCTTCAAATTTAGAAGGGGTATTGCCAAAAGAACAAATTAAAAACAATGACGGGCAAGAGCACCCTCTTGGCAATGGAGGAATCCAAATCATTGAAGCGCTTTCCGAAGAAGATATTTCAAAAGTGCTTGCTTATGCCCATCAGCATGACAAGACAGTAAATATTATTTCAGGCGGAACGAAACGCGGCTTCGGTGGCACAAAGAAACAAGCAGACATTTTATTGTCGCTTGCGAAGTATAAAGGAATCGTTGAACATTCGGTTGGCGATTTGACGCTAACAGTAAAACCGGGAACAACGCTAAAAGAAATCTCTGATGAATTGGCGAAGCATGGCCAGCGTGTAGCACTTGATACTCCATGGCCAGAACTTGCAACGATTGGCGGGATTGTCGCCGCAAATGACAGCGGCCCGAAAAGGCTTCTTTACGGTTCAGCAAGAGACCTCGTGATTGGGACAAGAATCGTTTATGCGGATGGAAGAGTGATTCGCACTGGCGGAAAAGTTGTAAAAAACGTTGCCGGCTATGACATGAACAAGCTATTCATCGGGTCAATGGGAACATTGGGAGTCATTAGCGAAATTACGGTCAAGCTTCGTCCAATATCAAAATATGAGGGGCTTTCATTGCTTCATTTTCCTCAAGGGAAAGAACAGGAAATCCGTCAATTTGCAGTTAAACTTCTTGATTCGACGATGGAACCGGTCTCTCTTGAACTTTTGACGCCTTCGCTTGCTGAGCGTTTCACAGGAAAAGCATCCTACACGCTCGCGATTTCATTTGAAGATCGGGAAAAGGCCGTCTTGGCTCAGGAAGACTGGGTGGCGCAAAATTTGCCAGCCGGAGTTGAACTTGCAAATTTAAATCAAGAAGAAGCGAAGAAATGGTGGCATAATTTCCGCCATATTGGGCCAAATGGACACAATGATGAAAAGAATGAAGCAAACACACAAGCCGCATTGAAAATCGGAAGCAATAACTTAGACGTTATCAGCAACCTGGAAACGGCCGAACGATTCGCTCATGAATACCATGTCTCTATTGAAGCGCATGGCGGTCTTGGCCACGGTATTTCAAGAGTCTATGTGAAAGGCTTTCCTGAAGATATTGTTTCTTACACGAAAGCATTGCGGGCAAAAGTAGAGGAGAAGCGTGGGTACGTTGTGTGCACCCATTTGCCGTTCGCATTAAGAGAAACGATTGACGCATGGGGAGAGGATCCAGGTTATTTTGCATTGCTGGAAGGGATTAAGCTTGCGAATGACCCGAAGAAAATCCTAAACCGCGGGCGTTTTGTAGGGGGAATTTAAGATGAGTGTTGATGAGAAAAAACTATCCATTCCATTGAAGCAGGATGTGGCCTGTCATACGACAAGTCTAGGAAACTATTTTTGGGAGGACCCGCCTGATGAAAATAAGTGGGCCGACTGTGTTCACTGCGGCATGTGCCTTGAAGCATGCCCAACTTATCAAGAAACGGGGGAAGAGCATCAATCACCGAGAGGCCGTGTTTATTTAATCAAAGCAGTAGCAGAAGGAAAGATTGATGTCAATGAAGCGTTTGCTGATCCTGTCTTCACTTGCCTCGACTGCCGTGCATGTGAAACGGCTTGCCCGGCAAGTGTCCAAGTTGGCGGCTTAATTGAGGAAGCACGCGGACAAATTCGTCAAGCGATGCCATTAACAGGTATTCCCGGTGCGTTCAGCAAAACGATTTTGAAAGGCTTTTTCCCGCATCCGAATCGCATGGGCAAACTTGGCGGCTTAATGAGGCTGTACCAAAAGAGCGGCATTCAAAGTGTTGCAAGAAAGGCGGGCCTATTAAACATTTTGCCAACCCATTTAAAAGACATGGAATCGATCCTTCCAAAGGTTGGAAAGCCTGTACTTGGCAGATATCCTGAAATTGTTCCTGCAGAAGGCGAAACAAAGGGCCGGGTTGCAATGCTTACTGGCTGTGTCATGGACGTCATGTTCAGTGACATTAACGAAGCGACAATTCGAGTCCTTACCCATAATGGTTATGAAGTCGCTCTGCCAAAACAGCAAACTTGCTGCGGCGCGCTTCATGTCCATGCAGGGGATAGAGAGACAGGAAAATCACTTGCCAGACAAAACATTGAAGCATTCAAAGATTACGATAAAGTTCTTGTAAATGCGGCTGGTTGCGGATGCGCGCTTGCTGAATATGACGAACTCTTCCGCAACGATCCTGACATGCTTCCAATGGCAAAAGAATTTTCAGAAAAAGTCGAAGACATCTCAAAATTCCTATATGACAATGATTTTAAACGTCCACAAACGGAAGTGAAAACGAGAATTACGTATCATGATGCATGCCACTTGGCACACGGACAAGGCGTCCGATTTGAACCTCGCCAGCTTTTGAAAGAAATTCCAGGTGTGGAATTGGTCGATTTGCCTGATGCGGACAGATGCTGCGGAAGTGCGGGGATTTACAACCTTACGCATCCTGAAATGGCAGGGGCGCTTCTCGATCGCAAAATCGATGACATCCCTGAAGATGTTGAAATGATTTCGATGGGTAATCCGGGATGTATGCTTCAAATTGCAATGGGCGTGCAGAAACATGGCAGAAGTGAAAAAGTCGTTCACACGATCCAATTGCTTGACTGGGCATATGAGAAAGAGAAAAAAGAAGCGAAAAATCTAGTGAAGTCGTAAGGGGGTGCAAGGTTTGCTAAGGAAAAAAGCAAGAAAACAACAACCTGATCAAATCGTTCGCCAATTAATGAAGATCGTTGGAGAAAAAGACGTTCTCTACTTAAAAGAAGATCTTGTTGCCTATGAATGTGACGGCTATACGATGACAAAAGGAACGCCAAAAGCTGTCGTTTTCGTTAAAAATACGGAACAAGTATCCCAAATCGTTAAGTACTTAAACAGTGTTAAAGTACCATATATTGCACGCGGAGCGGGAACTGGCCTTAGCGGAGGTGCTACTCCTCTTGGAGGTGAAGTGATCATTAGCCTTGTAAGGATGAAAAAATTGCTTCATCTTGACTTGGAAAATCGAAAAGCAGTTGTTGAGCCGGGCTATGTGAATTTGAAGTTAACACAATCGATTTCAGATAAAGGCTATTACTATGCACCGGATCCATCAAGCCAGTACGCCTGTACAATCGGTGGCAATGTTGCGGAAAACGCCGGTGGGGCGCATTGCTTGAAATACGGAGTAACAACAAACCATATTCTTGGCCTTGAAGTCGTTCTTCCGAATGGTGACATTATTCAATTAGGGGAAGAAGGAATCCCTGATCGGCCAGGCTACGACTTGCTCGGCCTTTTAACTGGATCGGAAGGAACGCTTGGAATCGTTACAAAAATTACTGTAAAGGTATTAAAAAATCCTGAAGGCAAGAAGACGGTGCTTGCTTATTATGATGATATTAATGATGCGAGCCAAGCGGTTTCAGATATTATTTCAGCCGGAATTATTCCTGCAGCGCTTGAAATGATGGATTCCACGGCCATCGAAGGTGTTGAAGCAGCGGCATTTCCAGTTGGACATCCGAAAGATATCGCAGCTTTCTTGCTTATTGAAGTGGACGGCATTGCTGCTGGGATTGACGACCAAATCGAAGAAATTCTTACCGTCTGCAAAAATAATAATGTCCGCGAAGTAAAAGTTGCGAAAGATGAAGCAGAACGAGCACTTTGGTGGGCAAACCGCAAAACAGGATTCGGAGCAATGGGTGCCATTTCTCCTGACTATCTCGTTCAGGATGGCGTAATCCCAAGAACGCGTTTGCCTGAAGTGCTTGCAAAAATTGGTGAAGTCAGCAAAAAATACGGCCTTCGCATCGCAAATATTTTTCACGCCGGCGATGGCAACCTTCACCCGCTCGTCCTGTTTGACGCAAGGGTTCCGGGCGAAAGCGAGCGCGCATCGAAGGCTGGCTCCGAATGTTTAAAAGTTTGTGCTGATGCTGGCGGGTCAATTACCGGTGAACATGGCGTCGGCATCGAAAAGTCAGCTGAAATGCGTTTTATCTTTACAGATGAAGAGATTGAATCACAAACAAATATTCGTTCTGTATTCAATCCTGAAGATTTACTAAATCCTGGCAAGCTTTTCCCTCAGCCAGGCCGTTGTGCAGAGATTAAGCAAGAACTAAAGAAAGCGGAAGCACAGTAACTCTTTAAAATGGAAAACGAATAATGGGCTGGGTCTTCGTAGACCCACCCAAATTACATCATATCGGAGTGTAACGTCATGAAATTTACAAGATTTAGAAAGAAAAATGAAGAAGCCGTATTGCAAGGAATTGTAAATGGAAATGAAATCAAACAAATCGAAGGCGACATGTTTTCAGATTGGAGAGAAACAGAAACAGTATTTCATCTTGACGTTGTCGAACTTTTGGTACCGTTTGCACCGCGCCATATTATAGGCATCGGGGCGAATTATGTTGCAAAGGAAGAGGACAAGCCAAGCGAATTGCCAAAAATCCCGGTGTTCTTTTATAAACCGTTATCTTCTGCAATTCCAACCGGGCAGCCAATTGTTATTCCTAGTGCAATCAACGAAGTGAAATTTGAATCTGAGCTTGCTGTTGTCATTGGTAAAGAAGCGAGCAACATTTCTGAAGAAGAAGTCACTTCTTATATTTTCGGGTATACCGTTGCAAATGATGTGACTGCCCCTCAGTTTTTTAGAGAGGATGGACACTGGGCGATTGGAAAGTCGTATGACACATTTACGCCAATCGGGCCTTTTGTAGAAACCGAGTTGGATCCTGATAAAGTTGTTGTTGAAGCATACCTTAACGGCGAGAAAAAACAAGATAGTCCAGTGTCACTTATGATTGTGTCAATGAGAAAAATGATTTCATACTTGTCTAAGGTGATGACGCTTCAGCCTGGAGACGTTATTTTAACAGGCAGCCCACTAGGCGCAGAGTTTATGAAAGACGGCGATGAAATCGTCTGTGAAATTGCCGGGATTGGAAAATTGCGCAATTCTGTGAAGCAAGGCTAATTGTTTTAATCAAGGAGGAAAAAATTTATAAAAGTTAAAAAATATTTTTTCCCTTCCTTTTTTTGCGTAATATGTTATATAACAATACTATATTCCTTGTTTTGTTTCCTAACAGAAAAGGAAAATGTATTGTTATTTAATATAATAAAATAATTTTTTTAAAAAAGGGGGATTTATATGGGAACTGGAACATTAGCGATTCTGGCGTTTCTTCCGATTATTGTTGTAGGTATTTTCCTTGTCGGACTGAAATGGCCAGCAAGTAAAGCGATGCCGCTTTCTTACATTGTTGCTGTACTACTGGCTCTGTTTGTTTGGAAGGTATCGTTTGCACAAGTAGCTGCTGCATCTGTTCATGGTCTCATCACTGCAATTACACTTTTATTCATTATTTTTGGCTCCATTTTACTTTTGAACACGCTTCAAGAAAGTGGCGGGCTTCATACGATTCGCCGGGGGTTTACAGATATAACACCTGACCGTCGAATTCAAGCCATAATTATTGCATGGCTGTTTGGTTCATTTATCGAAGGCGCTTCCGGATTTGGTACACCGGCGGCTGTAGCTGTTCCACTTTTAGTTGGGCTCGGTTTTCCGGCGATGGCAGCCGTTATTTGCGGGATGGTTATCCAAAGTACACCAGTCACATTCGGAGCAGTAGGAACACCTGTCGTTACTGGAATTGGCAGTGGCATCGAGTCACATCCTGCGATTACTGATGTAGGCGCATTCATTTTTGATGTTACTGGAAAAGCGGCGCTTCTCCATATGATTGGCGGATTATTAATCCCTTTGATCATGGTAGGTTTATTAACACGTTTTTTTGGAAAAAACAAATCATTTAGCGAAGGGCTAAAAGTTTGGAAATTTGCATTATTCGCGTCTCTTGCAATGACAATTCCATACATTATTGTTGCAAATACACTTGGGCCAGAATTCCCTTCTATGGTAGGTGGGCTGATTGGACTAGCTATCGTCATTCCAGCCGCTAGAAAAGGCTTTCTTATGCCAAAGGAAGACGAAATTTGGGACTTTGAATCAAAAGATCGCTGGGATCCAACTTGGACAGGCCGCGTAGAGATTAAAAATAATGATCTTTACGCTGGCAAAATTAGCATGGTTCGTGCTTGGGCACCGTATGTTTTAATCGCAATCCTTTTATTAATTACAAGACTTACGCCAGTTGGTGGGTGGCTTAAAGCAGCCAAAATTTCAATCCCGAATATTTTTGGAACTGACATTACTTCAAATTGGGAAATTCTTTTCTCTCCAGGATTTATCTTTATCGTTGTTTCTGTCATCACATATTTTATGCACGGAATGAATGGTTCAGATTATGCCCGTGCATGGAAAGAATCTGGGAAAACGGTCGTTGCTGCTTCAACAGCGCTTGTTTTTACAGTTCCGATGGTACAAGTATTCATTAATACAAGCGGTGGTACTGCGGGTTATGAACAAATGCCAATCGCGCTTGCCGATGGAGTAGCCGCTTTAGCTGGTTCCATTTACCCAATTTTTGCTCCATTTATCGGTGGGCTGGGCGCTTTCGTTGCAGGCAGCAACACAGTAAGTAATATGATGTTCTCCTATTTCCAATATGGAGTCGGTGAACGAATCGGTGCCGATCCGAGCTGGATGGTTGCAATTCAGGCAATCGGTGGGGCTGCTGGTAACATGATTTGTGTGCACAACGTTGTAGCAGCTTCAGCAGTTGTTGGCCTTATGGGTAAAGAAGGGCATGTTATCCGTAAAACATTGCTTCCGTTCGTCTATTATGCATTGCTTCTTGGCTCTGTCGGATATTCCATCATTTGGACAGCGGAAAAAGGCATCTTCAACATCGGTTCAATCATTGCGGTTATTATTTGGGTGATTGCCATTTACCTGATTGCTACTAACAATAAACGCTATCAATCACTCGACCGTGGTATCGCTTCTTAAAACCTATAAACTCCCTTGCAAAAAGAGCAGGGGAGTTTTTCTATGTTTATTTTGAATATTCTTCGTGGAATATACAAAAACTAAGGTGAAAATATTTTATTAAGGAGTGTAAAACATGAAGAAAAGCGGTATTTTATTAACAACGGCGCTAGCTCTTTCAGTTGCTCTTGTTGGCTGTGGAAATAATGGAGACGATGACACAAATCCGGGTATCAATGATGAACAAGGGAACCCTAATAATGGCGGGCAAATGAACAACAATAACGGAACGATGGACAATAATAATGGAACTACGCCTGATGACGCCGGCCCTTTAGAAAACGACCGTAATGGCGATGACACAAATGAGCAGAATGATGAAGGTGACATGCTTGACAACAACACAGAAAGAGATAATGATAACAATCGATAGGTATCAGTTATAAGAAAAAGGAGCTTTCATCACTAGGCTCCTTTTATTTTTGAATGAAAAATTGAAAATGTCGATCCTTTTTTATAGGAAACGTCCGTTCTGTAAAATGAACTTCATCGTTATGGCTGATCGTGAGAATAGTTGAGCACCTTGTGCCGTAATCAGGCGTCTTTATAAAAATAGATGAAAGCTTTTCTTCCAAATCAGATGCCACCCCTGTAGCTGGCAGTTGATCCTTTGGTGCAGGTTCAGCGTCGCTTAACAGTCGAAAGAGATCTTCTTCCTCAATCGAATGCCGAGTTGAAATCAACGTTTCAAGTTGTTTTTTCCCTTTTTCCACCTTTGGCCACGGCGTGTCCAAGAGGTGATTGCTTAACCCATATATTCCAGGTTGAAGCTGTTTTATTTTATTTTCGACATTTGAATAGTAATAAAATGATTGTGTGTCACCGAGTAAAATATTAAACCCTTGATATTGTTCCCGCTCTTTTTGAAGTTCATTTAAAAAATCTTTCGGCGAGTCTTCACCTGCTAAAAAATTCCGCACGATATGCCCCCTAGATTTTCGATTCGGATCCATATTTTTGGGATTTCGAAAGTTGGTTAGCGCGGCAAATCTTCCTTTTTTCGATATGCCCATCCATGTGCCCATTTGCTCTAAATCTCTCCCCGCGAGCAAGTTTGGTTCGTCATCCCAAAAATGTGCGTCTTTCGTGGGGCGTTTGTAAAATTCATCTCGGTTTGCAGCAATTATTAGCTTGTAGTTTGGGTGGGATTGGTAAGCTGCGAAAACGATACACATAACGATTCTCCAATCTAACTGAATAGTAATTAAGCAATGAACCTATTAATGTCGTCTATTTTTGCTGAAAAAGCGGTTGCTTTCCGTTTTTTTGGATCGTAGAAGACAAGCATTAGCGATTTCGTGTTTTTTATTTCGCCTGTCTTCTTATAATGTTGAACGTCAAATGGAATGTATTCAAGAACTGTATGTTTAAATATATCTTTTTCAGAAAGATTAAGAGCTGCGAATTGCTGGCCCAGCAAATTAGGATGTTGAACGATTCGATTCAAGAACAATGAACGTTCATTTTTCTCAATCATATCCGGCCACCACGGTTTTCTTGGCTTGTGCTTTTGACTCATTAAGTAATCAAATTTCATAAGCCCTTCCACCATATCAATTTCTTTTATTTTTTTGCTTTCTAAAAATTGCCGAAGCCGGTTGAATAAATCTTCGAGCTGATGGCCGATTCGCGACCAACCCCGTTCTTCCCAATACGTTCCAAACGTTTGAAAGAAGTCAAACGGTGTTTCGAATATATGGCTCACCAAGTATTCAATCGTATGATCCATTCGATGATCGTTCCAATATTTATCCAGTACGTCTTCGACTTGTTTGATAAGGACAATCTCCGAAAAGGTGAGCACATTGTTCGACAACATTTCATATGGGGCATGATCCATATACACATAGTTCCAGTTATCAGCCTGTATTCTTAATCCAGTGCCCCGCAGCATTTTCAAAAAACCGAGCTGCAATTCTTCAGGCCGTAAAGCGAACACGTCATTAAACGTTTTTCTGAAAGACGCATAATCTTCTTCGGGAAGGCCAGCAATTAAATCGAGATGCTGGACAATTTTTCCGCCTTCTTTTACCATCATCACGTTTCGTTCTAATTTTTTAAAATTTTGCCTTCGTTTAATGAGTTTATTCGTATGATCGTTTGTTGACTGCACACCGATCTCGAAACGGAACAATCCTTTTGGCGCATGTTCGTTCAAATATTCAAGGACTTCCGGCCGCATAATATCCGCTGTTATTTCGAACTGGAAGACGCAGCCGTCACGGTAATTTTTAATCAAAAATTCAAACATCTCTAGTGCATAATCGCGTTTAATATTAAACGTGCGATCAACGAACTTAATCGTCTTGGCGCCGCTATCCATTAAGAAGAGCAATTCCTGCTTCATGCGTTCAATATCGAAATACCGGATGCCTACTTCAATGGAGGATAGGCAAAACTGGCAAGAATAGGGACAGCCCCTGCTCGTTTCAACATAAGTGACGCGTTTTGAGAGACTAGGCAAATCTTCTTCAAAGCGAAAAGGGGAGGGGATGTCATTCAGGTTGAGCTTTGGCCGTGGAAGATTAAATTTATTTTTCCCGTCTCTGCGGTAAGCAACACCGGGAACATCTGCAAAGTCACCATTGTTTTTTATGGTTTCAAGCAGATGTTTAAAAGTTGCTTCCCCTTCTCCCATCACAATTACATCAACTTCCGGAATGCGGTTCAGCCAATAATTGGTATCATAAGAAACTTCAGGCCCGCCCAGTACGATGATTAATTCCGGTTTTATTTTTTTAAGCATGTTGATAATCGGAATTGTTTCTTCGATATTCCAAATGTAACAGCTAAAACCAATGACATCTGGTTGTTTTATAAAAAGATCCGTTACAACATTCATTGAAGGATCTTTTATCGTATATTCGCTAATCTCAATCTCAAATTCTGGCGCTGCATATGCTTTTAAATACCTTAATGCAAGGCATGTGTGAATATATTTTGCATTTAATGTCGTGACAACCGTTTTCAAATTTTTCAACTTCCTTTTCTTATTGCTAACCCTATTGTAGCATAAAGCCTATCTTTCGAATCAAGGATGCTGAATATGAAAGTCATCATAATAACAGCCTGATTCCGTAAATTTTGGAATCAGGCTGTTTGTTTCTATTACTTCGGCTGCATACGGATGGCGCCATCCAACCGGACGGTTTCTCCGTTTAAGTATGGGTTTTCGATAATTTGTTTGATAAACATTGCGTATTCCGGAGGGTTTCCTAGACGCTTAGGGAAGGGAACCATCTCTTCAAGCGCATTAAATACTTTGTCTGGAAGCTTTTCAAACAATGGTGTCTTAAATAATCCGGGAGCGATCGTCATTACCCGAATTCCAACGCTTGCCAAGTCTCTCGCGATCGGGAGCGTCATTCCGACAATCCCGCCTTTAGAAGCACTGTAAGATACTTGTCCGATTTGGCCTTCAAAGGCTGCGACAGAAGCCGTATTAACAATAACCCCGCGTTCTCCGTTTTCATTCGGGTCGTTTTGCGCCATTTTTTCGGCTGCAAGACGGATGACGTTAAATGTCCCTACAAGGTTGACATCAATCACCCTTTTAAAATTATCAAGGCTGTGTGGACCATTTTTGCTGCTATAAGTTTTTTCACCGTTCCCTATTCCAGCACAGTTGATAACCGCTGTGATCTTGCCAAATTTTTCAACCGTTTGATTAAGAGCCGATTGAACTTCTTCTTCATCGGATACATTTGCTTTTGCAAACATCACTTGATCGCCAAGTTCTTGGATAAGATTGTTGGCGCGATCTTCGTTCAAATCAATGATTGTCGCTTTTCCACCGTTTGCTGCGATCTCTCTTACAGTGGCTTCGCCTAATCCTGAGGCACCGCCTGTCACTACAGCAACTGTTTCTTGAATGTCCATATGTAAAAATCCCCCAATCTTTGAATTGTTTGTTCTTTTGGTCATCTTTCTATTCGTCCGTAAGACCCCCGCTAGAAAATTCTAAGTGGGGGATAACGGATGCTGATTCTCT
Source organism: Pueribacillus theae (assembly GCF_003097615.1). Lineage (NCBI taxonomy): Bacteria > Bacillati > Bacillota > Bacilli > Caryophanales > Bacillaceae > Pueribacillus > Pueribacillus theae. The sequence continues at coordinate 13,793 of NZ_QCZG01000003.1, read as the reverse complement.
AATGAATTTAATCAAGTCTTTCTATAATCGTCGCGTTAGCCATTCCATGACCTTCGCACATCGTTTGCAAGCCGTATCGGCCGCCTGTTCTTTCAAGTTCATACAATAGTGTACACATGAGACGGCCACCGCTGCCTCCAAGTGGATGTCCAAGCGCGATTGCACCGCCATTCGGATTCAATTTTTTAGGATCTGCGCCTGTTTCTTTTAGCCAAGCAAGAGGCACTGGTGCGAATGCTTCATTCACTTCAAAAATGTCAATATCATCAATCGAAAGGCCAGCCTTCTTAAGAACCATTTCTGTTGCAGGAATCGGTCCGGTCAACATTAATGTAGGATCTGATCCGACTACTGAACGAGCGAGTACACGGAACCGAGGCTTTAAACCTAATTCTTCCGCCTTTTCACGGGACATGAGCAATAGGGCGGAAGCGCCGTCGCTAATTTGGCTCGAGTTTCCAGCATGAATCACGCCGTCTTCTTTAAACACTGTTTTTAATCCGCTTAATATTTCAACAGTTGTTCCGGGCCTAATTCCTTCATCATGCTTCACTGTTTTCTTTGTGCCATCTGGAAGTGTAACATCAATCGGAACAATTTCCCTTTCAAATCTTCCTTCTTCCTGGGCTTTATGTGCTTTTTGATGGCTTTCAACAGAAAATTTATCTAACTCTTCCCGGCTGAATCCCCATTGTTCAGCAATTCTTTCGGCGGACAAGCCTTGATTGATGATTTCGTATTTGGAAGTAAGCTCCTCACTTAATTTAGAGCCTTGTCTGGTCGATCCCATGGGGACGCGAGACATGCTTTCAACTCCGCCTGCGATTACAACATCCATATCACCTGCAATAATGGCTTGTGCAGCGAAATGAACGGCTTGTTGGCTAGATCCGCACTGCCTATCAATTGTTGTCCCAGGCACTTGGATAGGGAAACCGGCGATCAAGGAAGCTACTCTTGCAATATCGCCCGATTGTTCACCGACTTGAGAGACGCAGCCCATAATTACATCTTCAACCATGTCGGGTGAAATGCCAGCTCGATTGACTAGTTCCTTGAGCACTTTTGCTGACAGCTCGTCAGGACGAACGCCACTGAGTTCCCCATTTCTTCGCCCTGTAGGCGTTCGTACTGCTTCAACAATTACTGCTTCACGCATTTCATTCTCCCCTTTTTGTTTTTTACATTTATTTTCTTAACAAAATTATGCTTAACTACTATAATATAGACTATTTTTTGACTTTTCAATAAAAAGATGCAACCTTTATGGATCTTCCAGTTAGAAAAAGCTGTTCAATCATGAAATTTTTTTCTATAATTGCCAAGCGCATACAGCGGCCAAATGTACCGGTAGCTATGATAATGAATGTAGAAACTGCCCGGAAGTCCGGCGCCTGTCGGATACGATTTCGCCCAATGTTCAAATCGCTGTTGGTCCGTAAGCAAAAGAATTCCTTCTTGGATGTTGTAAGAATCTTGATCCGATAAGGCAATTAGAGCGTCAACTGCCCATGCGGTTTGAGACGGAGTACTCTTCATGAGAGGCATATATTCTCCTAAAATATCACTTTGACAAGATTCTCCCCAACCGCCGTCATCGTTCTGGATTTCAATGAGCCATTTTTTTGCTTTGAGAAGAGAAGGATCATCTTTGCTTATACCTACAGATGTTAATCCGGTCACAGCAGCCCACGTGCCATAAATGTAGTTGACACCCCATCTTCCTTGCCAAGAGCCGTCGACATTTTGATTTCGTTTAAACCATTGAACCGCTTTTTTAACGATTTTATTATCTGTTTTTAATCCAGCATCGTCAGCAAGAAATTCGATTGCCCTTCCTGTGAGATCACTTGAAGAAGGATCAATGATGATGTCCTCAGTCCCTTTGATCGGAAGCAAAGTTAAGAGTTTTTTGTTTGTGTTTTTTTCAAAGGCTGGCCAGCCGCCATCTCCGTTTTGCATAGAGATAAGCCAGCGTAATCCCCGATTCCATGCCTTTCGGTAGACCTTGTCATGTAAAGCAAGCCTCCTTATTGCCCGGAGTGCAGCAGATGTATCATCAACATCGGGAACCATTGTATTAATATCGGAAAATCCCCATCCTCCGGGACGGACATTCGGATTATGAACGGCCCAGTCTCCGTATTTTGTCTGCTGGCGTGATAGAAGATAGTTTCCCGCTTTCCGAATCATCGGATCGTACGGTGAAACCCCGGCATTTTGCAATGCATCACTTAACAAAGCGGTATTCCAGACAGTAGCGGGGGAGTTTTGCAAATGCAAGCCGTCTTTTGTTTCCGAAAGAAACGATTTTAAACCATTTACCGCATGTAAAATGATCGGATGCGTTTTTCGATAGCCGCGTGCCAGTAAAGCAAAAATCATTAAAAAAGTCGTGCTCGCATAGCTGTATAATGTTCCGTTCGGCTCAATCCGTTCAAGCATATAGTGTTCGGCGCGTTCGATGGCCGAATGCCGGATACGCGAAGGGGAGTAGGGGAATTGATTTATCCACTGTTTGATTTGTTCAAAAGCGGTAAAAAAAGAACGTTCCAGCGTTTTTGAAGTCTGGCCTCTAGTAAACATTAATTCAGATAAGTCAGGGGTTTGGGCAGTCTTTAATGAAAATTTTAGATTTGCAGCGATCAAGATAGGAACGAGATGGGCACGTGTATAGCCGACAATATCAAAAAAGTTGATAGGAGAGGATAGAGGCAGCAACACCATTTCAATCGGAATGGGAATATATTTTGGCCACGGATAATTTCCTGTACAAGCAAGAATAACTTTTGTTAATAAATCAGCCTCGCCGATCCCGCCTTTATCGATAATAAATTGCTTGGCAGCTTGCATCCTTTCATTGTTTTGGTCAATTTTTCCCGAGAAGAGCAATGCATAATACGCATCAATCGTCGAGGAAAGATTTCCATCTTCTTCATCGTAGTAGATTTTCCAAGCTCCGTTATTCGCTTGTTTCGATAGTAGTCTCTTGACAAGCTGCTCGATTAACTGTTCGTCATGAATGTTCAACGACCGCAATATGATGATCATGTAGGCATCAGACATAATTGGACCTTCAAAGCAGTATCTCCATGCACCGTCAGGAGATTGGTCTTTTCGCAATATATCAACGAGCCGATTCATTTCTTCACTGACCCGATTGTGTATATCCATGTGTGTGAACCCTTCCTTTTAAAGGATGTTCAAAACGGTGTCTGGTGAGACACGGGGGTTTTTGAACATCACTTATAGCATCATTGCTTCTAATTTATTCAGCAAAAATAAAGAGGTTCGAATGCGGGTGGGAAGATGTCCTTTATATGTAAAAAATTTTCACAAAAGTTGCCGCCGGAGTTCATTGAGTTAAAAAAGGAAATAAAAAAGGCGATAAAAAAACGCAAAAACGAAATGCCTTTTCATCTGCTGTCAAACCCGGAGAAAGAGATTATTGAGCGGATTCGTGAACAAACAGGCAAATTGAATGCAAATAATGTTACACGCACGAGCGCTTATTTTGACATGTACTTGCGATATCCAAATCTTCATTGGGCTTTTTTAGGGCACATGGTTTCCCGAAATGGCGGTTGGAATATGACTGATTTAAAAGGGGAACTCATTTCGAGGCTGCTTTCGGAAAAAGAACAAAACGATTTTTTTTCATTTTTGGAAAGAGGCAATTGGCTGATTTTTCAAGATGTATACCCGCAATTTCTGATTTACGAAGAAAGTGTCAATAGCGGGAGCAGCTTGTTTCATCTTCTTTCGTATTTTGGTGTTTCTGTTTTTATGGAAGGGGTTTGGAATCGATATTTGGAGAAAAGGGATGACAAACTCCTTGCGATTGCATTAGTAATTAATGAGCAGACGTATTTGGAAAAAAGAGTGATACAGAATTTCAATTTCTTAAAACACATTATTTTTTCATTCGAATTTCAGCTTCAAGATTTGCTGGGGCTAAATCAAGTTTTATTCCCATATTTGAAAAATGAAAAGGAAGTTGGTTTAATCGGGGAAACCATTCATCATTTTGCTTTTCTTAGCGAGCGGATTTCTCTCGGAAAACGTCTCTATTCGCTGCTTTTTGAGAATGAAGAGATGTTAAAAAAAGTTGTTCATTGGGCAGAAAAACATCCTCATACAGGTTCGAGAAAGGATTTTTTCCCACATGTATTCAACGATGTGAAAGAATTGCCGCCTGGCAAAAAATATGTAAAGAAACTAAACAACTGCACCTTGCAAAAGAATGCCGCCAAGTTATACAGCCCACAGCTTAAAGACAGCTGGCAAAACGCGGCCCACGCCCCTGCTGAAAAAGGGGATTGGTTCGCTGATTTTAAAATTCTAAAAGAACTGGCTGATTTTGAAGAAAAAGGCAACGGAGAGATTGAAAATGATTATTGTGAAACATTGGAGAAGCTTGAGATCGCGATTATCACAAAAGAAGCCGTCTTTCGCAAAGAAGCTTAAGCCGCTTTTATTTACAGGCATTTTTGCCTCATTTTCAACGACTTATTTGGAAATGATCTTTGTCGGCGTTGGGCAGTATTCTTTTCCAACCCGCCCGTTTCCAACTGTCTTTCCCATTCATATCGGTTTTACACTTCTAGCTATTCCGCTTATAACGGTGACATTTCTTGTTTTATTTGAAAGGACGAACCGAATATATCAACTGGCCATGTTGATCATGCTTGGAATACTGGCTGTCTTGGCGGAGCTTATTGCTAAACAATTAGGTTTGATAAGCTTCAGCAACGACTGGCAGCACTTATACTCCTTTTTTGGATATATCTTATTTTTTATGATAAATTGGCTTATTTTTTGTCTTTTACAAATCGACTGAAATCGCTTACAATAGATAGAAGAACGAATCTTTTTAATAGAGAATTAATTTTGCAAATAGAAAAAGGGGGGATCAGAGATGGATATTGGAAGCAGCTTGGCAATGAATGCAAGGCGGCATCCCGGCAAGTGGGCAGTTACTTGTGAGGACCGGATGTATACGTACAAAGAATTTAATGAAGAAGTCAATCGATTTGCACATGGTTTACTAAATTTAGGGATAAAAAAGCAAGAAAAAGTTGCCTTGATGATGAAGAATTCGGATTATTTCGCCATTTGCTTTTATGCGGCTGCAAAAATTGGCGCTGTCCTCGTGCCGATTAACTTTCGACTGGTGGCAAGTGAAGTAAAATACATTCTTGAACAATCTGATAGCGTTTTAGCGATTTGTGATGAAGAGTACGAAAGCTTAATTGGACAAGCGATTCAAGGAATGCCGCTCGTTCGACATATCGTAACAGTTGGAAAACCAACGAATGCCACACATTTAGCTTACATAGACGTTTTATCCAATGAGATGAATGAGCCGGGAATTAAAGTTAATGAATCAGATGACTTGGAAATCTTGTACACATCCGGAACGACCGGGAAGCCAAAAGGTGTACTTCTTGACCACAGGCGTGTAATGAATGTTGGTATTTGTGTGACGGTAATGATGGGATTAAATCCAAATGACCGGCTTTTACATTTGGCGCCGTTATTTCACTCGGCCCAATTAAATTTATTTTTAATTTCTGGATTTTGGTTAGGCGCATCCCATGTGATCCACCGTGATTTCCATCCTGTCGAAACATTGAAAGCAATCGATGAACATAAGATCACGTTATTATTTGCTGTCCCCGCGATGTATACGTTTATGCTTCAAGTGCCGAATGCAAACGAATATGATCTTTCCTCAGTTCAACGCTGCGGCTACGGAGCAGCACCAATGGCGCCGGATACAGTGAAAAAAAGCATGCAATTGTTCCAAACTGACCAATTTTATAATTTATGCGGCTTGACTGAAGGAGGCCCTGGCGGTGTGTGTTTGCCTCCTGAGGCACACAAGGATCATCTTGGAAAAGGTGGTAAGGCCATGTTTCTTACGGAAGCACGGGTCGTTGACGATAAAGGGAACGATGTGAAGCCTGGTGAAGTCGGAGAATTTGTCCTCCGCGGTGAGACTATTATGAAAGAATACTATAAAAAACCGGAGGAAACGAAAAAGACATTCAAAGATGGTTGGCTTTATACTGGTGATTTAGCAACCATTGATCGAGAAGGCTACATTACCCTCGTTGATCGAAAAAAAGATATGATCATTACGGGAGGCGAAAATGTTTATTCAATCGAGGTTGAAAATGTAATGAGTGCCCACCCGCAAGTGCTAGAAGCAGCAGCGATTGGCCTGCCTCATGAAATATGGGGTGAGATTGTAACCGCTGTTGTCGTGCCAAAGCAGAATGAAGTCATTGATAAAGACGAATTTACAGCGTTTTGCCGAAAGCATTTAGCCGGATATAAAATACGCGAGAAATTATATTTGCAGAAGTTTTACCAAGAAATGCATCAGGAAAAATATTGAAATATCAACTGCGCGAAAAATATTCAGCAATAAAAAATTAGTCAATATTATCATAATTATTTAAATAGGAGGAATGCGGTTATGATGGACACACAACTAACACTCGTATCAATGATTGAAAGGGCAGAAAAATACTTTCCAAAAAAGGAAGTCGTTTCGCGTACATTGTCTGGCATACAACGGTTAACGTATAAAGAAATTGGTGCGCGCACCCGGCGGCTTGCAAGTGCGCTTGAGAAGTTAGGAGTTGAAAAAGGTGACCGGGTTGGCACGCTCGCTTGGAACCATCATCGCCACCTTGAAGCTTATTTTGCAATTCCAAATATCGGCGCTTCATTCCATACGATTAATTTGAGGCTTTCACAAGAGCATTTGATTTATATTATCAATCATGCGGAAGATAAAGTTTTGCTTATTGATGAGGATCTTATCCCATTAATTGAGCCGATTAAAAATGAGTTAAAAACGGTTGAAAAATATGTCATTATGAGCGATCGCGATGAACTGCCCGAAACAACATTATCACCGGTTTATTCCTATGAAGCGATGCTAAGGGAAGGAGATCCGAATTATCAGTATCGTACTGATATCAATGAAAATGATCCTGCAGGCATGTGCTACACGTCGGCCACGACAGGGAATCCGAAAGGTGTCATCTATTCCCACCGGGGAATATACCTTCATAGTTTAGCGATCGGCTTAGCTGATACGATCGGGGTTTCTGAGTCGGATGTTGCGCTGCTTATTGTTCCGATGTTTCATGCAAACGCATGGGGGATGCCATTTGCCGCAACTTGGTTCGGTACGACTCAAGTACTGCCTGGACCGAACTTCACCCCAAAACTGCTTGCTGAATTAATTGAATCGGAAAAAGTAACGATTTCTGCCGGAGTTCCAACAATATGGCTTGGGCTGTTGCAAGAGCTTGAAAAAGGCGATTATGACACTTCTCATGTTCGAGCATTTCTCTGCGGAGGATCAGCAGCACCAAAAAGTTTAATTCGAGCGTATGAATCAAAGTATAACATTCCGTTCTTCCATGGGTACGGAATGACAGAAACGAGTCCGCTCGTCTCATTATCAACATTAAAGAGTTACCAAAAGGACTTGCCGGAAGAAGAAAGATTAAATATTCGGGCAAAACAAGGCTTAGTCGTCCCCGGAGTTGAGATTAAGGTAGTGAATGAAAAAGGCGAAGTTGCATGGAATGATAAAGAGATGGGTGAACTTCTCATCCGCGGTCCATGGATTGCTGATGAATATTATAATGATGAACGGACAGAGGAAGCTTTCCGTGACGGTTGGCTGCATAGTGGTGATGTCGCAACGATCGATGAAGAAGGAACAATCAAACTAGTAGACCGTACGAAAGATTTAATCAAAAGTGGCGGAGAATGGATTTCATCCGTTGATTTGGAAAATGCGCTCATGGCGCATGAGGCAGTTTTTGAAGCAGCGGTCGTCGCCGTTCCACACGAAAAATGGCTTGAACGTCCCGTTGCCTGTGTTGTATTAAAAGAAGGCTATGAAAACATAGATAAAGAGGAATTAATTGACTTTTTAAAACCTCAATTTGCAAAATGGTGGATCCCTGATGACATCGTATTTATGGATGAGATACCGAAAACATCGGTTGGCAAGTTTTTAAAACGCGGATTGCGAGAACAGTTGGAAAATCATTTAACTTCAACAAAAACAGAATAAAGCGTAACTTTCGGCGAGGGCCTTAATGCCCGCCAACTCAAAAAAAGAAAACACGTCAGCGTTTAGGCGTGTTTTCTTTTTTAAAAAAATAAGTCTAAATTTGTCTTGTTCGCAAATTTAGACCAAACAATTACTTTTTTATGAAAATATATTGACGCTTTTTTATAAAGCGCTTACAATAAACATATCAACTGAGAGCTCATTCAGTCAAGCTTTCATTTTCCACTTGGCGGGAGGGAATTTTGTGAAGCATTTGTATTTAACGGATGAACATCATATATTTCGCCATTCTTTTCGTAAATTTTTAGAAACGGAAGCGATTCCATATTATGATGAGTGGGAAAAGAACCGTATCATCCCGAGAGATTTTTGGAAAAAAATGGGACAGCAAGGGTTTCTCTGTCCTGATGTTGATGAAGCATACAATGGCTCAGGTGTCGATTGGGGGTTTAATATCGTTATAAATGAGGAGCTTGAACGAATTGGATCGTCAATGATTGGAATTAGCTTGCACAATGATATCGTTGTTCCATACATTACAACGTATGGAACAGAGGAGCAGAAGAAGCGTTGGCTACCGAAGTGTGTGAAGGGTGAAATGATTACAGCAATCGCAATGACAGAACCCGGAACAGGATCCGATTTGGCCAATATTAAGACGACCGCAATCAAAGACGGGGATCATTATATTGTCAATGGGCAAAAAACCTTTATTACAAACGGCATCCAATCAGATCTCGTCATTGCCGCTTGCAAAACCGATCCGAAAGCTGAACCGAAACACAAGGGAATTAGCCTCTTGGCAATCGAAAGGGGAACATCCGGTTTTTCACGAGGCAGAAAATTGGATAAAGTTGGCTTGCATTCGCAAGATACAGCTGAGTTGATTTTCGAAGATTGCCGTGTTCCTGCAGAAAATGTAATCGGGCAAGAAGGCGAAGGCTTTCATTATATGATGGAAAAGCTCCAGCAAGAACGCCTTGTCGTTGCCCTTGCAGCACAAGTGGCATCTGAAGAAATGCTTTCTACGACAGTTGAATATGTAAAAAGCAGAGAGGCATTTGGAAAACCGATTAGCAAATTTCAAAATACGCAATTTAAAATTGTGGAAATGGCAACAAAGATTGAAGTAAGCCGCGCATTTCTCGATCAATTGATTGCCCGGCATATGGAAGGTGAAAATGTCGTAACAAAGATTTCTATGGCAAAGTGGTGGATAACCGATATGGCGAAACAAATCGCTTCGGAATGCATGCAGCTTCATGGAGGCTACGGCTATATGGAAGAATATAAGATTGCTAGAAGGTATCGGGATATCCCTGTCATGGCGATCTATGCAGGTACAAATGAAATTATGAAAACGATCATCGCAAAAAACATGAAACTCTGAATTAACAATTAAAACTATCTCATAACGATTAGATGGAGGAATGCCACATGATGAACACGCAGTTAACATTGAATACGTTGTTGGAGAGAGCAGAAAAATATTTTCCAAAAAAAGAAATCATTTCAAGAACACATGCCGGAATGAATCGATTTACGTATGCACAATTTGGAAAGCGTACAAGAAGCCTTGCAAGCGCATTGGAGAAACTAGGTGTGATTCGCGGCGATAAAATCGGGACGCTGGCGTGGAATGATCACCGCCACCTAGAGGCATATTTTGCAATACCTAGTATGGGGGCTGTTTTGCATACGATAAATATTCGATTATCAGTCGAACACTTAACGTATATTATTCGAAATGCTGAAGATAAAATTTTGCTGATTGATAAAGACTTTGTTCCTTTGATCGAACAAATTAAAGATAATATTCCTTCTGTGAAAGCGTTTGTTATTATGACGGATGAAGAGCAGCTGCCTGATACGACATTAGCCCCTGTCTATCACTATGAGGCAATCGTTTCTGAAGGGGATGAAAATTACGCTTTTCCAGCCGATCTTAATGAGAATGAGGCGGCCGGAATGTGCTACACATCTGCAACAACTGGAAATCCTAAAGGGGTGCTGTATACACACCGGAGCATCGTGCTTCACAGCATAACGCTCGGATTGGCAGATACGCTGGCGATATCAGAGTCCGATATCGCAATGCCTGTCGTCCCGATGTTTCATGTGAATGCGTGGGGCATGCCCTTTGCGGGAGTATGGTTCGGAACTACACTGGTGTTGCCGGGACCAAGTTTTACTCCGAAAATTCTTGCAGAACTGATCGATTCAGAAGGTGTCACCGTAACAGCCGGCGTACCAACAGTATGGCTTGGACTTGCACAAGAACTTGAAACAGGAAAATACGCCACGTCAAGCTTAACGAGGGTCATCTGTGGTGGTTCAGCTGCCCCTCTCGGCCTCATTCGCACCTATGAAGAAAAATTCAATATTCCGTTCCTTCATGCTTACGGCATGACGGAAACAAGCCCAATCGTAACCGTATCGCGCCTAAAAAGCTATCAACAGGATCTATCTAATGAAGAAAAGCTTGAAATCCGTGCAAAACAAGGATTGCTCGTCCCGGGAGTTGAAGCAAAGATTGTGAACGAAAATGGGGAAGTAAAAGCTGACGGAGAAGATATGGGAGAATTACTTCTTAGAGGCCCATGGATCACTGACAGCTATTACAAAGAACCTGAGAAAACCGCCGAGACAGTGAAAGATGGGTGGCTCCATACAGGCGATATCGCAACAATTGATGAAGAAGGATTTATTAAATTAGTCGACCGTACAAAGGATCTAGTGAAAAGCGGAGGAGAATGGATATCGTCCGTTGATTTGGAAAATGCCCTTATGGCACATGAAGCTGTTTTTGAAGCGGCGGTTGTTGCAGTACCTCATCCACGTTGGCAAGAGCGGCCAGTGGCGGCTGTTGTGTTAAAAGATACGTATAAAGACAGTGTTTCAAAAGAAGATATTCTTGAATATTTAGAGCCCCAGTTTGCGAAATGGTGGCTTCCGGATGATGTCATTTTTATGGAAGAAATTCCAAAAACGTCAGTAGGCAAATTTCTAAAGCGCGAATTGCGTGAGCAATTAAAGGATCACCTAACTTCTGCAAGTAAGTAAACTTAACAAAAAGTTTATGAATGGCCAATGTTGGTAAGTGAGCAGTATCGGGGACGTTTTTGCCCAAAAGGAAAATCTGTTTCTCGGAAGGTCAATCATACCCGCGGAGCCATCAATAGAGCTTAATAAAAAAATAGGCTTGGGGTCGCCCTCAAGCCTATTTTTCATTTAAGTTATTTGTGTGCTGCGCTTTAGCTTCTTCATCTGTATCAACTGTATGTTTATAGGCATACCCTTTAACAACGACCCAAACACTCAAATATAAAACAACAAGCGTAATAAGAATCGAAATAATAATAATCGTTGTGGCTGACATGTTATCCCTCCACCTGTTCGCTATTTCATAGAAATGAAGACGGCTTTTCTGTTCAAATCCATTATAGCACGTTTATAAATGAAAGGGCTCCCACGTAATGAAAGTTCGTTTAATAGTCACTTTTTACGATCAAAAAGGTAGACACCGTCTACAATCTGCTTTGTGATTTCACCTTTAAAATATAAATGTTGCAGGTGCGCGAGCGCTTCACCAAGTGCAAAACGCGACTCATGGATCGTAAGTTTTTTGTGAAACATGTTTTGGCATACTTCAAAAGCGGTTAGAGGTTCGTTCAACAGATCAATGACAACATTCAGACGGGAATCGTGATGGGCGATCAGCTCATCAATCCGTTTATTCGCATCTAAAAATGGCTTGCCGTGAGATGGAATGACGTATTCGGCATCAAGTTTTTTTATTTTATGCAGTGAATCAATAAACTGCTGAAGCGGATTAGGGTTGCCGTGAAACCAATACGAAATATTCGGTGTGATTTTTGGCAAAATATGATCCGTTGAGAAGAGAACGCTTTTTTCTTTGTTGAATAGTACAATCATTCCTTCAGAATGGCCCGGCGTCTCAAATACTTCATATTCATATTTCCCAAAAGGTACGATTTGTCCTTCTTCAAAATGCTTCTGGACGTTTGGATATGGCGTGACAAGCTGGACAAAATCCTCTGTGTTTTCAAACATATCTCCAGAAAGTTCACCCGGCGTTCCCAAAAGCCGATAATTGTCTATGAGTGTATCGAGATGTCCGGGCTCCCACGAATTTAACCCATTCTCTTCATCTATTTTTGTCATCCACACCGTCGCCCCTGTTTTTTTCTGCAAGCCTCCAGCATAGCCAAAATGATCCGGATGATAATGACTAATGTATATTGTATCCACTTCTTTTCCTTGGAGAGCTTTCTCCCATGCGGATCGGGCTGTTTCATTGTTTAGCGCAGTGTCCATAATGATCCAGCCGTTCTCCCCTTCAGCTAAAAAACAGTTCACATGGTTAAGCCTAAATGGCAATTCAATCGTTATAGGAATAACATCTAGTTCATTTAACATGAGGTACCCCCTAAATTTTTTCTTCCTTTATTTAAAACATCAAATATTTACAATTTAAAATCAGTATAACAGATAATAAATTGGTTTCATTGTTTTCAGAAAAGTTTGAACGTGCTAAAATACTATTAGTATTTGAAAAAATATTGAAAGAAGGGCTAAAGATGAAGGGACAAACGGTAATTATTACGGGTGGATCTAGTGGAATGGGGTTTGGAATGGCTAAACATTTTGTGGAAAAAGGGGCCAACGTTGCCATTACAGGAAGAAAACTAGACAAACTGGAAGAGGCAAAAGCACAGATTGATCCAAGCAATAACCAAGTGATAGGCATACAAATGGACGTAAGAAATCCAGAGGATGCGGAACGCATGGTAAATGAAACAAAAGAAGCCTTCGGCAAAATCGATCATCTTGTGAACAATGCCGCAGGCAACTTTATCGTTGATGCCGAAGAACTAACAGTAAACGGATGGAATGCGGTGATTAATATTGTGTTGAACGGTACATTCTACTGCACACATGCCGTCGGTAAAGACTGGATAAAAAATGGCCAAAACGGGTCAATCCTGAATATGCTCGCTACATATGCATGGGGTGCAGCACCAGGAGTTGTCCATTCGGCAAGCGCGAAAGCCGGAGTATTGGCGATGACTCGTACCCTTGCAGTGGAATGGGGTGCAAAATATGGCATTCGCGCTAATGCGATCGCTCCTGGGCCAATTGAAAATACAGGCGGGGCTGATCGGCTCTTCGGTTCAGAGGAAGCGGCAAAGCGTACAATTGAGAGTGTCCCATTGAAACGTCTTGGCACATCAGAAGAAGTTGCCAAACTTGCTGCATTTCTTCTTTCAGAGGATGCTTCTTATATAAATGGGGAAGTCGTTTCGATTGACGGAGGACAACAGTTTAACAAAAAGTCTTTTCTATGAAAACATAATAAAATTATCTATCATACTGCCATTTGCTCTAAACAATTGTTTCGCTCCATTTCTATTTTAAAATATTAAATGAAGAATCTTTACAAACTACTTTTTTTATATTAGAATAAAAAATCATAAGGTGGACAATATTCAAAAAAAACTGATTGTTCCACCTGCAATTAAAATGAGATGATTCTAGAAAAACAAAAAAAGGGGGGATAAAGAGTCGGCCTTGTTTGGACAAGTTATCTTTTGTTAATAACTCAACTTTCGCAGACTGAAACAGGCAGATATACCTTGATATAATTAGGTAAGCCTGCAATCCA